>CAVKLO010000009.1:0-13922 GCA_963656985.1 Bulleidia sp.
GTAGTAGCGCGAGTTCCCGTTCAGATACTCCAGAGCCTTATGCAGCAGCTCCTCCTGATACGCCTTGATCTCTTCGGGCGATTTGAATTCAATATCCATATCCATTATCTATCCGGACAGCCTGCTGCCGTCCAATCCTTTTCTTTTATCCAACCGACGGACGGAAGCTCCGGGAAAAGTCTCCCGAGCCAGTCCATAAACAATTCCATCCAACCGCGCGTCTGGGTGCTGCCCCGCCGGTCATCCGCACCGAAACCGTGTCCGCCGGTTTCGAAGCGCAGGTATTCGTGCTGCACTCCCCCGGCGGTGAGGGCGGAATCCAGCAGGGCCGAATTGTGCCAGTCCACCACCCGGTCGTCTTCCGCGTTCAGCAGGAACACCGGCGGACAGTCGTCCCTTACCTTCTTTTCCAGGGAGAGCGAATCCCTCATCTTTCCCGAGTACATCCTGACATCACCGAGCAGCCCCCGGCGGGAGCGGCGGTGGGCGTATGGATCTTCCATCGTGACCACAGGATAGACTGCGGCGACGAAATCCGGCTTCAGACTCCCCCGTGAAGGGGCCCCTGTCTGCTTCTTCGGGAAATCCGTATCGAAGAAGCAGGCCGAGCACATCGCCAGATGTCCCCCGGCCGAGAAACCCATCACCCCCAACTTTTCCGGAGCGGGCGCTCCCGCGGATCCGCTGCGCACCAGACTTATGGCCCTCTGCAGGTCGGCTATCATATCCGGGTGCCTCTTCCCCCGGAACACCAGCCCCCTGTGGAAGATGAACGGAGTGATGCCGCCCACCCGGTACGAAAGCACATAAGCGCTGATGCCTTTTTCGTTCAGCCGCTCGGCTACCAGCTTGCCCTCGTTGTCTATGTCCAGCCAGTAATAACTGCCTCCGGGGCAGATTATTACCGAAATGTCGGACCCCCGACAGATATAGGGCCTGAGAATCGCCTGGCGGGCGTGATGCCTTTTACCTTCTCCCCAGATGTTTATCGTCTGCGAGTTCAGGTGAAGCGCCGTCAGCAGCGCCGCCGCCAGAAAAGCAGCCCTCAGAAAAACTGTCATCTCTCCCTCAAACTATCTTCCCAACATCACATTCACTTCATCCCTTGTAAGCTGGCGGTATTTGTGCGCGGGGTCAGCTCCGAAATCCACTGCGAAGTACTCCTCGTCGTAAAAAGAGAGCTTGGAGTTCGTACAGGGATTACACTCCACGAAACATATGTCTTTCAGTTCCAGCCCCTTGGCCGCGCATATCTGTTCCGCGAGGCTGCGCCCGGCATAGGTCACGGAAGTCCCGGGATTGTCCTGATAGAGTTCCGTCACTATGACGAAAGTCTTCCCTCCGGCGCGGCGGACCTTCAGTCCGCAGCTCGAGGGCATATCCCACTGTCCCTTGAAAGGGAATATCTCATCGTAATAGTCAGGAGATACTTTCATATTGCGTTCTGCGTATTGTCTGATTTTTTTATCGCTCTCACCACGTCCCTGCCGAAGGAACGGTTCGCCAGCTTCCGGTCACGCGGACGGTAGGTGCCGTCCTCCATCTCGCGCATAGCCACCTGACAGAAGAGACGGAACATCTTCTGCTCCTGGCTCTCGTCGCTGTAGAAGCTCTTCCAGGCGTAATCGTAGAGTTCCTGAAGCCGCTCGGCGCTCATATGCTTGGGGTGAAAGACCACCTGTCCGGCATTGTAATGGTCCCAGTCGAAGTCGAAGATGCGGCCCTGGCGCAGGAGGTCATCGTAGCCCTTCGTATGAGGGAACGGGGTCATCACCGTGAATTCCGCCAGATCGAGGTCGATCTCCCCGAGGAAGTCTATGAGCCGCTTGATGTCGTCCTCGGTCTGGTTGTCCAGACCCAGAAGTATGGTCCCCTCCACGCCTATGCCGTAGTCGTGATAGCGCTTCACCCTCTCCTTGATATAGTCGGAAGTGTCATAGACGGCCTGGTACACATACCAGGCTCCGGCCTTCGCGGCTAGGTCGAGCACCTCCGGGTCATCCTCTATGGTATGGCTTATCCATTTCTTTTTCAGAGGGGCTATGGCGGTGAAGAGTTCCTTCTCCCACTGCTTGTTCTGGGCTAGGGAGTTGTCCACTATGAAGAGGCGGTTGTTGTCGATACCGGCCATATCCTCCACCACCTTGTCTATCGGGCGCGGCCTGAACACGCGGCCTCCCAGATACGAGACCGCGCAGGGATAGCAGCTGAAGCGGCAGCCCCGGCTGGCGTGGAAGAGGTCCACCATCTGAACGCCCTTGTGATTATAGAGTTCACGCTTATAAAGGTCCCTGCGGCAAGGCCCCACGAGATTGATGTCCGGCTGCCGTCCCATATAGTTATACACCTTCTGCAGCCTGCCGTTCACCCAGTCCTGCATAACGGCCTCCATCCTGCCTTCCGATTCTCCGAGGAACACGCTGTCCATATGCTCTACCATCTCCTCGGCGTGAAGCATTGTGGATATGCCTCCGGCCATACAGAGCTTGCCCCTCTTGTGGAACTCCTCGGCGATCTTCCAGCCCCTCTTGACCTGGGTGCTGAGCATCATCGAGATGGCGACGCCGTCGCATTCCTTCTCGAAATCGATCGCCTCGACGTTCTCGTCAGTGAAGAACACGTCCACCCACTCGGGCAGCGTGGCGGCGAAAGCCACGGGGCCGTGAGGCGGAAGATTGAAAGTGGTCTGTCCCTTGAGCTTCTCCCAGCGGGGATAGATCAGATGCAGTTTAAAAGGCTTCATAATATCTTAGCTATTTCATTTCTCAATTCATCGCTTCCCTCCACGGCCTCGGCCGTCTCTATGGCGGTCATCGGGACTCCCCCTATGCCGTGCATATTCACGTTCTGCCCTGTGAGGAACAGGTTCGGGACCTTGGTGCGCACTGAAAGGCGCGAGAGCGCAAGATAGTTAAAATCTTTCGCATAACCATAGATGGAACCGCGCGGAGTGCCGTACCAGTCGCGGAAAGTCAGGGGCGTGGCCGCGAAACGCTCCGTCACAGAGCCGTTTGCTAAAACCTGCGGCACAACCGCCGAGGCCAGGGAGCAAAGCTCCCGCATCCTGTCCCGCTTCCATTCAGCGTAACCGGGTCCCCGTCTGAAAGGGCCTGCGGAGGCCCAAGGCTCGACCTGTCCGAAGTCCATAGGACTCAGCAGGGTGAGATGCGAGGCGGATCCGTCCCCGGCGGGCGTCATAAATATCGTCACTCCGTGAGGCCAGCCCGAAGTCCGGGCCATCTTCCATACGGAATCGTAATCCCTATAGACAAACTGCGGATGCGCTACGAAGGGAACCGTGCCGGGAGCGGGACGCAGATAGACCTTGAAAGCGGAGGTCGTCAGCGGAATTTCATTCAGTCGCGTGGCGTAGCCTCGGGGTAAAGCCCCTTCCGGAAGGCTGCGCATCAGCGCGAGAGGATGTATGTCCGACACATAGCTGGAGGCGGAAAAGCGCCTTCCGTCGCCTGTGAGCACTGCGGTTACCCTGCGCTCCTCCACCTGTATCCCGGTAACCTCCGCTCCGGTGAGCACTTCTCCGCCCCGGGAACGTATGATGTCCGCCAGACCTTCCGCGAGGGAGTCGCTCCCGCCTGTGAAACGGCAGGACTGTCCGATGAAAAGCACGGAGGCCATTATGTGAATGTATGCCGGGGTCTTGTCTTCGACTCCGGCGTACATAGGGGCAAGAAAAGCCAGAAGGGAGCGCAGACGCGGGTCAGCGACTTTTCCGGCGATGAAGCGCGAAGCTCCACCGAGGAATTCCTCGGAATGCTCCCCGGCATCTTCCGTGCCGCCGCCGGTCTGCATATAGAAAAGGCTCTCCTCCCTCGAAAGCCTGTACAAGGCTTCCATATACGAAACTATCCCCTCCCTTTCGGCGGGAAAGACCGAAATCAGATAGTCCGTCAGGGCCTCGCGGCCGCAAGGCAGTTCATAACGGGAGGAATCGGACAGGAAATGCACGGTGGCGAGGGCATCATTGGACGCGACCTGCGGGCGCAGTCCGAGATAACTGCACAGACGGTCGAGGACCGCTCCGCTGCCGAAGCCTCCGGCCACGTGCATCCCGGTCTCGTATTTCTCGCCGCCGCGCACGAAGCATTGCAGGCCACCGCCGACGGAGGCGTTCTTCTCGAGCACCGTCACCCTGTAGCCGCGCACGGCGAGCAGCGCCCCCGTGAAGAGTCCGCCCATACCGCCGCCTATGACGATGCAGTCCCTTGCGTTCTCCCTGTTCATACGCCCTCCTGCAGATGAATTACGCTGTAATACCCGCTCCAGGGAGCTTGCGGGTCATCTTCCGAACAGCCCTGAAGGAAATGAAGGTTAGCCGGGGCATTCGCACAGGCGGCGGCGATGGAGTGAAGCTCCTCATCCCTCTCATAGGCGAACACCTCGGTGTCCGGATGCGTGAGGGCCATAAGGAAGGCCGTTTCGCCCTGGGAGCTTCCGTCCATCACGACGGCCGTGCAGCCTGACGGCAGGCCGTCCACTTCCTTCCGGAGCTTTTTCAGGTCGGAAAGGGCGCGTTTCGCCCTGTTTTCCACTTCGCTCCCCTTATAGAGATACTGGCTCCTGACAAACGGAAGCCAATAATCCGCATTCTCCCTTTCGCGGCGGATCTGCGCGTAATGTTCCCTGTAGAATTTCCGGAAATCGGATGTCCGCTCGCGGGAAGTGCTTCCGTAACGGGTGTCGGCAGGACTTACTCTACGCCCCACTTCCACATAAATCTTCCCCGGACGGAGCATAAAGTCCGTCTTCGGCAGCACGTGGCCGACGCCGTGCAGGAATACCGGGAGTATGTCGAGTCCGAGCTCCTCCGCCACGTGGAATGCGCCGCGATGGAATCTCCCTATGCTGCAGTCCTCCGAGCGGCTCCCTTCCGGGAATATCATTATGGAATAGCCTCTGGCGGCCAGTTCGCGCAGTTTCGGCAGAGCATCCTCCATCCCGTCGTCCGCCGGCACGAACTCGGCACGGTGGATAAGGGCGGAGTACAGAGGGTTGTTCCACACCCACTTGTTAGTCACCAGCACCATCTTCGGCGTCAGCATCAGCAGGCACATAATGTCCAGATGCGACTGGTGGTTGCTGATTATGACGGACGGACGGCTGAAATCCTCTCCGCCGTCGTTCCGCAACTCGAATTCAGCCCCCGGCACCCTGCGTATCACGAAGCGCGAGAAGCCGCAGAGCACCCTGTGGAGCCATTTTTCTTTCCATTTGCGTTTCGGGCCGAGCGCGAAGACGAGCATCGCGAGCGGCGAGACTATTATGGTCACGAGCAGGAAGAACGAGAACGCGAAAACGCTTCGCAGCCACCGCAGCAGCGTCACGGGCATCTGCCGCGGCCGTTTCCCGTGCTTGAGCGTCAGATAGCGGAAAATCCACTCCGGCAGGAAGCAGGCCATCACCACCACGACGAACATACCGAGGATGGTGATTTCCGCGAGCGAGCGCATTGCCGGATGTCCCGATATGATCAGAGTGCCTATGCCTATGAACATCAGTATCGCGGAGATCAGCACACTCTCGCTTCTGTCCGACAGAGAGCGTTTTCCGGTGGCGTATTCCTTCATCAGCCCTTCCGTTATATATATGGTGTAGTCGTCCCCCTGGCCGAAGATGAAAGTCGCGAGCACTATGCTCACTATATTGAACTGGAGGCCGAGCAGATTCATAATGCCCAGAATCCAGACCCAGCCGACCATCAGCGGCAGAAACGAGAGCAGCGCAAGCTCCAGACTCCCGAAAGAGAGCCAGAGGAAGAAAAAGACCGCGAGAGAGCACATCGCGAGCACCATATCGAAGTCCTGCGAGAGCGAAGTCACGAGCGAAGTGACCACCTTCCCCATATCGGCGGAGGCGAAGTCCTCCCGGGTGAGCAGCTCGGGCGTCCCGCGCACCGACTCCAGGAACGGGGCGAAAGCGTTCTGCGAGAAGCCCAGGGACTGTGCGCATTCCTCCAGCTGCGTGATGCTCCCCTCGTGTTCCTTCCAGAAGGCCGGCCATCGGCCGTCCAATCCCTCCCTCTCTTCGTCCCCGGGCAGGAGCGAGGCCACTACCGAGGCGGACCCCATCTGCTCCAGGCTTCCAGCAAGCAGGTCCAGGTCGGCCTGCTGCTGAGGGGTCATATAATTGATATGGTGAAGGTCGGTATCGAAAGACTCCCCGCCCTTGCCGCTGATGAGGATGCCTATGGTCACGGCCACGATGGCCCAAGGCGCGGCCCTGCGCAGCCGCCCCCGCGGTCGCGGAGGCCTTCCGGCTTTCAGACGGTTCTTCTCCCCCACGGAGGTCTTCACCGGACTTGCGAAAAGCGGCATAATGATCAGCACGAAAAGAATGGTGCCCGCCAGCATAAAGGAACCGAAGAGGGCCAGATCGTGCATAGCCTTGGCCTTCAGGAAGATAAGGCAGAGGAAGGCGCTGACGGTGGTAATGTTCCCTGTCAGAAGCGGAGATACCATATCCTTGAGCGTGAGGCGGTTGTCCCGCGTGTCACGCAGATAGTGCATAAAATGAAGGGGGTAGTTCGCCGCTATGCCCACTATTATGGAGCCCAGACCCAGCACTATTATGGATATGCTGTCTTTGAAAAGTCCTATGAGGCCCAGAGAGAATACGCCCGCGAAGATGAGTGAAAGGGCTATCCAGAGTATGTATTTCCAGTTCCGGAACGACAGGCCCAGAACCAGCAGAATGCCGACCACCGCGAGGACGACGGCCCAGATGCTGTCCACCTTGATGCGGTGTGCATTGGTCGCCGCGATAAGAGGCGACCCCACGGCGGAAACGCTGATGCCGGGGCAGCGCTGCCCGACCTGTTCACCCACTTGCGCGAGCATCACGGAAAGCTGCTCGTTCTGCATCGACTCGCTCTCGCCGTGCGGGGAGTCGAAGAATATCAGTCCGACGGGCTTTTCGCGATGCAGAAGATGGCCGTCCACGATACGGTAGCCGGTGTTGCCGCCCGCCTGCGCAAGTCTCTGAAGCACAGGGGTAAAGAGATGGAGCGGATCATAAGGCATAGTGGTCGCGAGAAAAGTCCCCTGCGGCAGGGAGAGAAGGCGTCTGTCCGCTTCGAGCTGCCGCTGCACATAGCCGGGAAGGGCGAGCAGCGAATCCATTCTCGCGTAGTCCTCCTCGTGCAGGAAACTCGGGTAGCGGGTCTGTACCTGCGAGATGAGTTCGAGGGCGGAGGACTCGTCCACGGTCGCGCTCATATCCGGCACGCTCATAAGGGAATCCGTCTCGTACCAGAGCGCCTCGAAGCAGTCCATCGCCGCGATAAGGGCCTGTTCGGAGCTTCCGGCTCCGGTGCCATATTCGGGGTCGAGGTCTTGCGCTCCGCTCCCGGAACGCTCAGCCTTAGGGCTTTGCGCATCGCTCTCGGAACGCTCAGCCTCCCGGACTTGCGCGCTGCCGGTCTCCGAGCCGCTGTCATAACGGAAAATCACCGCGATGCGGCTCTGTTCGTTCAGCTGTGAGAAAAACTCCACCTCATCGCTGTCGCGCTTGTCTATGGGCAGGAATTCGGAGATGTCCTCCTCGTAATGCAGGCTGCAGAGCGACCACAGGCAGAGGGCCACAGTCGCCGCGAGCGCCGAGAGCGTCAGTCCCTTCCGTTTCGAGAGGAAGTCATATAGCGCGAGGAAAAACCTAACCATTCTTCTTCAGTTTTCTATATGCCGCAAGCGGCAGGCCGTAGAAGAGCGCCCCGAAGCAGAGCGCCGTATTCAGGATGCTTATGCGCATAAAATCGGCGAAGGGGCGGAAGTGGGAGACTCTGTCTTCGGGGTAGCAGACTCTGATGTCCGAGGGTATCAGCTTCACTCCGTGCCACGCTGCATATACCAGAAGCTCGAGTTCGGCTTCATAGCGGGCCGTGATATGCCGCAGGCCGTAAATCCTGTGCAGCGGATAGACACGGAAACCGGACTGGGTGTCGGGAAGGCTCCCGCCTGTCTGGAGACGGAACCAGAAATTAGAGAAGCGGTTCGCAAAGGTATTGCCGCGAGGCATATTGTCCGCAGCGAGGCTGCGGCTGCCTATTATGAAAGCTTCGGGATGCTCGCTCGAGAGGGTGCAGAGCACGGGGATGTCTTCAGGGAAGTGCTGGGAATCCGCGTCTATGGTGACGCAGTGCGTATAGCCTTCGCTGCGGGCTCTTTCGAAACCGGTGCGCAGCGCGGCGCCCTTGCCGAGGTTGCGGCTGTGCGGAATCACCTCCACGGGAATGCCCCGAAGCAGGCTTGCGGCGGGGACGGAACTGCCGTCGTCCACCACTATCACGTCACTGCACTGCTCCAGAGTCCTCTCCACCACGTCGCGGAGAGTCCCGGGATTGTTATATGTGGGAATTATTACGCAGAATTCCATAGGTCTTTTCAGAAAGCTTCGCCCACGAGCGTGAGGGACAGTTTACAGAGTACATCGTGTTCATCCCCCGAAGGCGTGAGCACCGCGCTGACGCAGACTGCCTCGCCCTCGTCCTTATAGGACACTATCCTGTAGAGCAGCTCCGGAGTGGTGCCGGGATAGACGGGACGCACGAATTTCACCCGGCGCATCTCCTTGACATAGAGATGTCTGCCGGCATAGGCGGAAAGCAGTTCCGAGAGCATCTGCACTATGCAGACGCCCGGAACTATGGGCTGTTCCGGGAAATGGCAGCGGAAGATGAAATGCTCGGGATTGAGCCTGAGACCATAGGTTCCGGTCCCGTTCTCGACATCCGAGGAAAGGACGGTGAAGAAACTACCACTTAATACCATAATCGCCGTTTACAGAGACATTCGATACGCTTATTTCCGTGCTGTTGCCGGAAGGGTCGTTCATCACCATACTCCTCAGCAGGCCGGTGGAAGGGTCGAAATTCAGGACAATGGAGGTGAACATACGTTGCAGGTCCTTGCGCACGGGCCGCATTTCGGCCACCCAGACCGAGCCCAGGTCGGTGAATGAGGTCTGGAACATTCTGGAGTCCCCGAGGCTCTCCCCGCTCATACAGCCCATTATCAGATCGGCTACGCCCTTGTAGATCCGGCTTGTGGAGGCGTCGCTCACGCTGCGGCCCGCTTCGGTCTCCACGGTCACCGTGCCGCCGTTTATGGTCATCACATAGGCGACCGGCTCCACATACTCCCAGCGGAGTTTGGAGTCTTTCTCGAAATACATCACCCCGGAGGACTTCATTTCATCGGCGAGAAGCGACATTCTGCGGACCTGTACGAAATCGCATTTCATAGTCCTCATCTCCGAGGCGGCCGCAGTGATCTTATTCAACATCCTGTCCGTGGCGGACTGCGCTTGCAGTGCAGTCCCTCCCGCCGCAGCGTTTTCCGCTTGCAGCGTAGTCCCCAGCGCCGCAGTCAAGGCGCAAAGCATCATCAATTTTCTCATAATCATCATCTTGCTATCAGCACACAGCCCAGAAGTATCAGCAATATCCCTATCCAGCGCACAGCAGGCACCTGCTCTCCGAAAATGAAGATGGCCGCCAGCATACCCATCACGTAACTGAGCGAGCTCATAGGGTATGCGATGCTGAAAGGGAAATGCTTGAGTATATAGAACCACAGCAGAGACGCGGTCAGAAAGGACAGTCCGCAGCCGAGCCACCACCAGTTGGTGAGCTGGGCGGCGAAGAACTTCCACTTCCAGACGAAGTCCCCCATCCTGGCGAGAGCCAGTTTCAGAAAGACCTGCCCGAGCGCGAGAAACACGCTCTGAATCAATGCTATGGGTACTATCTTCCACATATTCTATACTCGACTGTTCCGCAGTCAATAGTCAAATCCGTTCTACCGGCTCAGCAGTCACGATGGACTGCCGCAGCGTATCTTTTTCAATTTCCGCAGAGCAGCGTCAGCGAGCAGTGCCGCCTCTGCGCGATGTTCACCGCCAGTATGGCCTTCCCGCAGCAGTCGGGATCCCCCGGTGCGGACATCAGCGCCGCAGGAACCGTCCCTTTCGACAGACAGTGGCACGCGGCATAGACTCCCAGAGCCGGAGCGGAGAAGCAGTCTCCGAAGAGCGGTCTGTAGCGGAGCTTTGCAGCCACCGGGAGCGCCCGCTCGAGGAAAGCATAGTCGGCGTCAGCCTCGCTGCCGTCCATACCCGTCATCACGGCTCCCACATCCTCCGGACCCAGTCCGTTCTCCTCCAGCATCCCGCAGATCCCGGCAATGATTTCTTCAGATGACGGACGGTTCTTCATCCATACGCCTCCGAGGGAGCACAGCGATCTGTCCGAAGCTTCGTCAGAGAGCAGCAGCGACACTGCTGCCTCGCTGCAGATGTCACCTTCCGGCAGGAAGTGCGCCTTGCGCATAAACGTATGGAATACAGGGGTCATCTCATCGTGTGCGCCGACCAGAGCGCTGCGGATCCGGCCGAGCCGAAACTGCAGCCACGCATCGTGGAGGGCGCAGTCGAAGGACAGATGCTTCTGCGAATAGGTCGAATTGTAGCCGTGCGACCCTGTATGTATGCTTATCAGAGAAGAAGTCGTGTTGTGGGTGGACTGCATAAACTGAGTAGGCTTCAGAAGACTTTCGCCCTCGCGCACCATAGCGTCCAGAAAAAGTTCGGTATTCTCCACGCTGCCGAATCCGGTTCCGGTGATTATCGCGTCCGGATGCTCGATCCCTCCCTTTGCAAGCGCCGTAAGGGATGTGGCGAGAGCGCGTTTCAGGAGTCTGCCCATACGGCGGGCCTCGCCGGCGGAGATGAACTGTCTGAAATCAGGTTCCGTGCAGCGTACATAGTTCTCCGTGAAGCTGAGCGGAGCGTCCATCCAGTCCTCGCACAGAGGCTTCTGTATGGAAATCTGTTCCGCAGAGAGTACGTTTATCCTTTTCATCATAGGGCCGAGATTACAAGTGAAGAGTCATTTCCTCCGAAACCGAAAGAATTGCACAGAACGTGCCTGAGGACGGTTCCACGCGAGATGTCCATATTCGGTCTCACCGGGACTTCCGCCATAGGGACGTTCCAGCCATAATTCACCGGCAGGAACTTCTCACGCAGGGCAAGCAGGCAGATGACGCTCTCTATGGCTCCGGAAGCGCTCGTGGTATGGCCTGTTATGGACTTCGTGGAGGACATCGGAGGAAGCTTCTCCCCGAAAAGGCGCAGCATAGCACGGCTCTCGCTGAGGTCGTTGTTCGGCGTGCCGGTGCCGTGGGCGTTTATGTAATTTATGTCCTCGGGGCGCAGTCCCGCATCGTCCAAAGCCTTGCACATAGCCAGATATGCTCCTTCCCCGTCCGGTGAGGAGGCCGTCTGGTGGAAGGCGTCGCAGGCGTTGCCGTAACCCGAAAGCCGTGCGAGCGGAGATGCGCCTCGTCTGCGGAGCGACTCTTCCGACTCCAGCACCAGATAGGCGGCTCCTTCGCCGAGATTCAGACCGGCCCTTTCTGCATCGAAAGGACGGCAGGGTCTGCGGTCGAGAATCATCAGAGTGTTGAAGCCGTTCAGGTGGAAGCGCGTTATGCACTCGGCCCCTCCAGCGACCACGATTTCCGCTTCGCCCGCACGGATCATCTCTGCGGCGAGGCCTATGGCGTTCGCTGCCGAGGAGCAGGCCGTGGAGATGGTGTCTATGAAAGCGAAGTCTCCGTAACGGTCCGCGATCATCTCCGAGCAGGAGCCGCAGTCGTGCGTGCGCAGGTAGGCGTTCCTGCTGTCGTTTTCGATAAAGTCGAGATAGCAGTTCTCGCTCCTGTCCATTCCTCCCACCGTAGTGCCCGAAATGAAGCCCGCCGAGCGCAGATCGTCGCGGGAAAGACCCGCGTCTTCCAGGGCTTCGCCCAATGCCATCATCCCCTGCAGGGCCGTTCTGGTGGTGATTTCATCCTCGGGAATCCCGAGCCTGCCGCACATCTGGGCGTCGGTAAGCTTGACCTCCCCCACAGGAAATTCGCGATGGCCGGTCTGAAGGTATCTGACCGGGGCGATGCCGCAGGTTCCGGCAAGCAGGGTGGAGAGGACCTCCCGTGTGCAGAGTCCCGCGGCACAGACGATACCGCTGCCGCTTATGTAGACGGAACGGGAATCGGGCATTATTTCGTGCGGTTTTTCTGTATGTAATCAGCCATCACGTTGATGGACTTGAATATCTCCTTGCCCTTCGAAGGGTCCTGAAGCTTGATGCCGTAGTTCTTCTCCATCAGCACGATGAGTTCGAGAGCGTCGATGGAGTCGAGTCCGAGGCCCTCGCCGAAAAGCGGAGCGTCGTTATCGATATCTTCAGGTTTTACATCTTCGAGATTAAGGACATCGATAATTTCTTCCTTAAGTTTTGCAATCAGTTCTTCCATAATAACGTATCTTTTTTTAATGTCTTCATTCATCTTCTCCGCCAGTCGGAATCTTCCGCGGGAGTACGCCTCAGACGCTTTCCGGGTCGGGGCGCAGCGCCGCGAAGATCTTCTCCATATCCTTTTCCATCGCCTCCCGGCTCTCCTCCCTGCGGGCAAGCGCAGTGAAACCCCCGAACTCGTCCGCCGAGGCGCAGTCCAGCCAGCCGAAAAGCACGGAGTCCGTGACATCGTCGTCGAAAGCCCCGCTTATGACGGAGGCCATCAGAGCGGCATCGCGCTCCGCGAGGACATAGAAGCAGCTCTCTCCCCGATAATGGTTGCGGATGCAGATCTCGCCGGTGACTATGTTCGGAAGCGTATATACGAAAATGGCCGGACTCGGGTAGTAGTTCTGCGCGTCTTCGATGGTCTGCTGATAGCTTCTGTCCGCGCAGAGCGAGGATGTGCTACCGAAAAGCAGCACGGCCCTGTCTTCGCGGTACTCCCCCTCTCCGGGGCGTGTCCCGCCCTCCTCACGCAGAAGCAGCTCCGAGCAGAGGAAACCCAGTTTAGAAAGGCCGTCCATCTTGAAGAATTTGGGCCAGTCATTCACTTCTCCGTGATATATGTCCGAAAGCAGCCGCGCTCCCGAAGACTCATATTTCTCCGACTTCACTCCGTTCACCAGAAGAGAGTCAGGCCGTATCGCCGTCCATTTCCTCATATCTCAGCCTCCTTTCTGTAAAGCAGGGCGGCGTTGCTTCCGCCGAAGCCCGAAATCAGTTTTATGAACGAGCGGCGCACCGTGGGCCTGTCCGACGCACTTACATTGACCGGGCGGGAAACGCCCGGTCGTGAGAATCCCCTGGTCGCGAGGACGCAGCCGTGCTCGACGGCACGCATCGCGAGTATGCTTTCGAGCAGGCCGGCGGCTCCCATCGTGTGGCCGTAGCAGCCTTTCAGTCCCGTGACGGGCACGTCTATCAGGCCGGCGCGGTCGATGGCGATGGACTCCATCTCGTCGTTGTAGGCGGTCGCCGTGCCGTGGACATTTATGAACGCGAGCTCGTCCGGAGTGCAATAACGAAGCATCTGCTTCAGTACCAGATAGCTGCCCTCTCCCGTGCGGGACGGGCCGCTTATGTGGTTCGCATCATTTCTGGAGGCTCCCGCCACCAGAGTCCAGTCTCCGCTCCCGGCCTTGTCCACAGCCTTGAGCACCATCGCGGCGGCTGCTTCGCCGGGGTTGAGTCCCTTCCTGTCGGCATCGAACGGGCGGCAAGGCTCGTCGGACAGGGCTTTGAAGGAAAGGAAACCCGAATATATGAATTCCGACTGCTCGTCCGCGCCCACCACGACCGCAGTGTCGTAACGGCCGCTGCGCAATGAGCGGAGCGCCTGTATCTGAGCGCTCACGCCGGAAATGCAGGCGTTGCAGACCACAAGCGGAGCATTCGGGTTGCGGAAGAATCCGCTCACCGCGCGTGCCGCCACGCCCGGAAGCTCTCTGCTGCGCGGAAGACCGGGATCCGCTCCGCCGAGCATCGAGACATTCGCCTTCGTCGTGGAAACGATGAACAGGGTGCGCCCATCCGATGCGTCTATGCC
>CAVKLO010000010.1:0-13062 GCA_963656985.1 Bulleidia sp.
ATTACAGGGATGGCAATGGCGGCAATCGCCTGCCTCGGCATTATGACAACAGCTTCCTGCAAGAAGGATGATTCCTCCAAGAGTATGAAATTCAGCGCATCCGCTGTCGAAGTAGGCATCGGAGCGACTCAGACGGTAACGGTAAGCAACTGCACGGCACCTCTTACCGTCAAGTCAAGCGATGAGAAGGTCGCCACCGTCTCCGCCACCAAGACCACCATCACGATAAAGGGTGTCGCGGCTGGTTCCGCCACCATCTCGGTGACCGATGCGAACAAGCTGCCGGGAAGCGTCAAGGTGACAGTAAAGGAAGCGTTGTCGCTGGACAAGACTTCCCTGTCCGTCAGCGCGGGCAAAGAAGGAGTCATAAACGTCAAGTCGGGGACAGCTCCTTACACCGTGACTGTCAAGAATACCAAGATTGCGACTGCTACCGTGAAAGATGCGGCAATCACCATAAAGGGCGTTGCCGCCGGCACAACTACCCTCACCGTTACCGACAGCAAAAAAGTGACAGGTATCGCCACCATAGTAGTAAACAAGTAAGCAACCGCTTGCACGGCAACAAATTGGCCGCCCTTTGCCGGGGCGGCCAATTCTGTATAAAGATCAGAGGGACGGAGACCTCGGAAGGAAGCGGGTGAGCCGTTACAGAATCTCGGATTCCGGGTCCTTTCCCGCCTCGTCGAAGTACTCTCTGCTTACGTGACACACCGGGCACTCCTTCGGAGGCTCGGGTCCGATATGGCTGTATCCGCATACAGAACATATCCATTGTTTGTTTTCCTGGGCCATAGCGATTAAATCAGGGGTTATTATTTTGTGGATATTGGCCGCCTGCCGGGCGGCCGGTCGATTTCACTTCCGGCGGAGCCGCTCCAGGAAGGTCTGCATCCCGCTGCTGGCGAGCGCACGGATGTGCGTTATGCGAGGGTCGCGGACGGCGACTTCTTCCGGATCAATCAGATAGACCGGAACTTCCGGACGGGCATAGCGGTACAGGCCGGCGGCGGGATAGACATTCAGCGAGGTGCCTACGATAAGCATAATGTCCGCCTCGTCCACTATGTCGATCGCTCTCTCTATTTTCGGCACAGCCTCGCCGAAGAAGACGATATGGGGACGCAGCTGGCTGCCGTTCGGGGCCTTGTCTCCGAGATTCACCTCTTCATAACCGATGTCGATCACCTCAGCCTCCGAGAAGTTCCGGTCATATACGCCATCCTCCGGGCGGACTTTCGTGGCTTCCCCGTGAAGATGCAGTTCTGGGTGATGACGGTGACGCTGAAATCTTTCTCCATCTCCGCTATCGCCAGATGCGCGGCATCAGGCTCAGCCCGGGCGAGCTGCTTTCGCAGGCCGTTGTAGAAACTCAGGACGAGCGCGGGGTCACGCCTCCAGCCCTCGATGGAGGCGACCTCCCGAGGGTCATACTCGCCCCAGAGTCCGTTGTTGCCTCTGAATGTGCTGAGGCCGCTCTCAGCGCTTACTCCGGCTCCCGTCAGCACGGCTATCTTCAGTTTCCGAGACTCCATAAATGCACAGGTATAAAGGCTGCTCCGCCGCATCGTTACGGTCGCAGCTCCGCAGACAAAGATAGTCAAGAAAGTCAGAATCCACTTATGAAACGAAAAAAATCTCAGTAATCTGTAACAATGCCCGAAAGAATTCGTTTATATTGCAGAAAGTCGAAAACGGAATGACAAGAGAAGAGTCCATAGATTTCTACAAAGCCCACGCGCAGAGGCTTTACGGCACGAGTCTCCGGATAACCGGCGACAGCGCTCTGGCCGAGGAGATTATGCAGGACACCATTCTCAAGTTCATCACTTCCGACATCCATATCGGAGACGAGGCGCGGACAGGCGCCTGGCTTTCCCGCACCTGCATAAGAAAATCGATCGATGCTCTGAGGAAGCGCCGCCGCGAGAAGCTTTTCCTCGACGAATATTCCGCCGAGGCCGAAAGCCGGACTTCAGAAGAGACTTCCGGTGAGGTTTCCGAGAGCGGCATCACGGCGGAAGTACTCCGGAAGGCTCTGGAAGAACTCCCCGGACAGCAGAGGCTGATACTGGATCTCGTACTGCTGGAGGGTCTGGACTACGAAGAGATATCTCAGATGACCGGCACCCGCGAGGGTACGCTCAGGACCCGTTTCTCCAGAGCGAAGGAGCATTTGGCAAAGATTCTTAAACACAATGGAATATGAAAGACATAGAACAGATCATAAGAGATAATGCAGCCGCTTTCGGCGGAGGGGAGCTTCCGGAAGGCCATCTCGAACGTTTCGAGGCCGGACTTGACGCTCTCGGCATAAGCGATTCCCGGGCTGATGAAAGCGCCCCGAACCCCGCCACGGCCCCGGCCGGGAGACACCGCAGCCAGCGCGTACTCCGCCTCATAGCGTATATCGGCGCTGCCGCCGCAGCGACAGCCTCAGTGATTTACATATCGCAGCCCGCCGCGAAGCCGACCGACTGGTTCGCGGGCATCGCCGATGACCCGGTGGAAATCTGTCTGGCATATTCCGGGAAGGCGGCGGAGCTGAGCGGGGCCATATATGAAAAGGACCTCGACGGGAGCCTGACCCAGATGGTCAGAAGTCTCGATGACGGCGTGATACCTATGCTGGACCAGCTTCCCGACGAGATGGGCGCAAACTCGAAGGCCGAGGTTCTCCGGCGCTATTACGGCGCACTCCTCGACGCCCTTGACGAAATCAACAAAAACATATAGTTATGAACAGAATGTACACTTCCATCGCAGCCCTCGCGGCTGCGGCCGCTCTGCTCGCGGCACCCGGGCTTTCCGCGGAAAACAGCGTGACCGTCAGGGACGCTCAGCCGGTGTCCGCAAGTGACGACTACATCACCAAGGACTACGATTTCAAAGGATTCACCAAGCTGGACATCGGAGGGAGGTTTGACGTAATCTTCACGAAATCATCCACCTACAAAGTCCGCCTGACCATTCCGGCGGAAGGTGAGAATCTCATTTCCGTAAGGATTGAAGGGGGGACTCTGAAAATCGGATGGAACAGGAATTTCACCGCGAGGCTCCAGAAAAAGCTCAGCGATATGCATTTCACGGCTGAAATTTCTATGCCGGAGCTCAGAAGCCTCGAATTGGGCGGAGCCTCGACATTCGAGAGCAGCGACAAGCTTAATCTGCCCGACGGCGAATTCTCGCTGGACATCAGCGGAGCGTCTAAAGTCAAGTCTCTGAAACTGAACGCACGGGAGCTTGACGCCGAGGTGAGCGGGGCTGCCTTCTGCGGCCTTTCCGGGAAATTCGAAAAAGTCGAGCTTGAGGTTTCCGGAGCGGGCGGCGGCGACTTCGACATCGACGCCGATTATCTTGAAGCTGACATCAGCGGAGCCGCAAAAGTCGACATAGACGGCAGATTCGGCAGAGTGTCGGCGGATATCTCGGGAGCCTCCGGCGCGACGCTCACCGGCTCGGCCGAAAAACTTTCCGCGGACGTTTCCGGTGCCTCGAAACTGAGTGCCAAAGGCCTTGAGGCCAAGGATGTCACGGTGGAAGCCTCCGGCGCATCGAAATGCACCGTATATGCCACGCGTTCCCTGACCGTCGAGGGAGCCTCCGGCGCATCGTCCGTCAGATACAAGGCCCCGGAGAACGTGAATCCCACCATCCGCACCTCCTCCGTGCAGCGCATAGACTAGACGGCCGCCCGCACGGCTGCGCGAGCGTCCAATACGGAATTGGCCGCCCCTTCGCCGGGGGCGGCCGATTTGTTTCCGTGCAAGAGGTTTCCGCAGGTTATCTGCGCATCACGTGCTAAAACACCATATTCATCGCAGCCTGCTGCGCACGACTGCTATGTTCAGCATTCATCTTGCCGAAGTTCCACTTCACCCCGAAGAGCACGTACCGCCCCATTATGAGTCTGTAGCTGTCTTCGACATAATTTGCCGTCACGGTGTGAGTCAGGCTTCTGGTCTGATTCAGGATGTCGCGCATCTTGACGCTCAGGCTGAACGCGCCGAGCCTCTTCGAGATTTCGGCGTTCCACTGCCACTCCGGCTCTCCATATCCGTCGGCGTAGCCGTTGTAGAATACATAACTCAAGTCGGTGATGAACTCGAACTCGTGTTCGGTAGTATAGGATGCCCTGGTTTTTATGCGCGTATCCAGCGTGTTCATATTGATGCTCGGATCGAGCGAGTAGCGGCCGATGCGGCCTTTGGTGCTGGCCCCGGCGCTGAACGAGCAGCGCTCCCTGTTATATTTGACGGTGAAGCCGGCGGACGGGCTGACATTCAGTGTCCGGCTCTGCTCGAATCCGCTCAAGCCGCCATAGAAACGGTCTCCGGAGGCGTCTCCCCAGAAGTCGGACATAAACGCGGAATAGTCGAAACTGTCCTTGTCGAGGGCGGAGAGCGTCGTCTTCGCCTGATAATTGACCGAAGAAGAGCAGGTCGCAGCTCCGTTCAGGGTCAGAGAAAACTTCTTTCCCGCATCCAGAGGGGTGGTATAATTTACGGTGAGGGAAGAGGTCGCGTTCGGTTTCCGCGAATTCACCGGCAGGGAATACAGAATGCCGTCCGTATCATACCAGCGGGCATACGTCGTCGGCCTCGCAGTGAGGGAGCCGCTCAGGAAGACCATAAGCGTAGAGAAGCGTTCACGGTCGTTCCGCGTCCAGTATGTGGAGAAGTAGGTCTGCGTGGAAGATTTCAGATATACATTTCCCAGACTCAGGCGGGAAGGGTCGGAGATGTTCAGCACCGGAAGCATACGGGAAGAAGCGGGCCTCTGATTATACCCGTAAACCGCGAAATTGAGGCGGTTTTTGCCCCGGGTGTGCTGAATGCTCAGTGTAGGAGTCACAGACCACAGCCATTCTCCCCTGCCGTGGGTGTCCTCTATGCCGTAGCTCTTGGAAAAGACCTCGTTCTGCACCCCGATGACACTTCCGCCGAGCGTGATCCAGCTGCGCCGGCCCATCTTGTACTGCGCGGTCAGATCGTATTTCTGCTTCAGGTAGTCGTTCCTGCTTTCCGAACTGTAATAGTCATTCCTGCCTCCGGCATCGAAAGCATCCCGGATACTCTTGCTCCAGGTCCGGTCGAATTCAGCCGAGGAAGACAATTTCCATTTCTCTCCGAGCGGCTCGGTATAGCTCAGCGAAGCTTCGAGATCGTAGGAATGCCCGTCGGAGCTGTAACTCATCGCTCTGGTCTCGCTCCCTCCCGCGAGGGTAAGTTCCGTCGTCTCGTCGCTCTCGCCGGAATCTTTATCATAAGCGGCATCCACGCTTATCCGGACATTGCGGCCCGTCTTCCCGCCGAGTTCCCGGAAAGTGAAATCTGCATTTATGTCAGCGGACTTCTCGACGGTCCTGTCGCTTGAAGATGTAGAGGAACTGTTGGCGAAGGCTCCTGAGCGCCAGGTCTCGGACGCACCCCGGCTGAACGAGTCGATTTTGCCGTAACTCATCGACGGACGGATGTGGAACCAGAGATTGCCCTCCTCTTTCGTGAATTCCATATCGGCTTTCAGAGAGTTCGCATATTGCTTCCCCGTTTTTTCGGAAGACGAAAGGAGGTTCCCGTCGTCCTGATAAGTCGTCCTTTCGGCCTTGGTGCCGGAATCCGTGTCCGAATATTTGTAATTTGCGCTGACGGTCGTCTCCACATCCTTGATTCGGGAAGTATTCGCATTCACGCCCAGCTGGGCCGCCGTGGAGAGTCCCTGATTCAGGCCGGAGCGTTCTCCGCTCTCGTCTATGATGACGACCACGGCATTCGAGTCCTCGATATTCTGTCCGTTCGCGATGAGCGTCACCTGGTCTTCTTTACCATAAGCCGACGCCAGCGCATTCCCGTTCCAGAGAAGTCCGCGGTCGCTGCGGAGCGGATTGTCTTCATCTTCCTTCGCGAGCGTGGTTCCGCCCTTCAGCCCCACATTGCCGAACCAGCCCTGTTCGTATTCCTTCTTGAGACCCACATCCAGCACCTTCTCCCTCTGGCCGTCCTGCACGCCGGACGCGCGGGTCTGTTCCGATTCCCGGTCTATGACACGGATCTTGTCCACCACGGCGGCCGGAAGATTGTTCAGCGCCGTGCTCTGGTCGTTGAAGAAGAAGGTCCTTCCGCCTACGGTGAGTTTGTCGATGGCCTCGCCGTTGAACTTCACCTTGCCCTCTTCGGTGATTTCCATTCCGGGCATACGTTCG
The DNA here is from genome assembly GCA_963656985.1 of Bulleidia sp. Classification (GTDB taxonomy): domain Bacteria; phylum Bacteroidota; class Bacteroidia; order Bacteroidales; family UBA932; genus Cryptobacteroides. The sequence continues at coordinate 6,203 of CAVKLO010000010.1, forward strand.
AGCAGGTCCTTCAGCATCGCATTCGCCCCGACCCGGAAGGAGGATGCGTTGAACTCCACCGTATCCTGCTTCACCACTATGGGATTCCCCACATCGGAAACCACCGCCGCCTGAAGGAACCTCTCATCCCGCTTCAGTCTTACGGTGCCCATATCCACCTGACGGTCACCGAAATATCTCTCTTTCGAGAAGGGCTTGTATCCCATCATTTCCACACGGAAGACATAACTGCCGTAAGGCACCTCGTCGAGTTTTGCCTCGCCCTTGGCGTCCGTCAGCGTGAAATTGGTGATGACGGTATCTTTAGAGGGTATCAGATATACTGACGCGAACGAAACAGGCTCATTCGTGAGCGAATCCAGCACCACCGTCTTGATTTCGCTCATACGGCCCTGAAGAATGTTGTCGTTAATAATGACGACCTGTGCATTTGCCGACAAAGCGAAAAACGCCGGTATGCAGACAAGGGGAATCAGTTTTCGTCTCATTTCTATTCTTTTCAGTCGCAAAATCCCACAAAAGTAAGACTTCCCGAACGGAATAACAATATTCCCGACATCGGATCATCGAGACATTTTCGGGCGTAACGATATGTATTTCAACCTGCCTCCGCCCACAGACTACGGCAGCACTACAGTCCCGACGAAAACCGCCGGGCCGCTCAGCCGGATATTGTCGGCGCGGAAGCTGTCGTGGGAGCCGTGAGCGTCGAATTCCACCCGCAGCCGGTCGATGGACGCTTCCACAAGATACTCCTGAGGGGTCTCCGCAGGGGTGCAGCCGGAGGGATGATTCTGATGGAAGGCGGCGAGAGCGGCGGCAACGACTCCCGTGCCGCAGGCGAGTGTCTGTGCCTCGACCCCTTTCTCGTAAGTACGGATTCTGAGAGCCGGTGTCCCGTCACGGGGCGGAAGCGGTTCCACGAAATCCACATTCGTCCCGTCCGGGGCGAAGCGGAGATCGTGCCGCAGACGCTTTCCCTCGGATGTCACGGGGTAGTCGTCCAGGCCCTCCACGAACTTTACCAGATGCCGTGCTCCGGTGTCCAGAAAACAGGCGCGTTCCCCGGGGAAGACACGAATTCCTTCCACGGGTCTCATACTCAGCCGCACCGTCTTTACGGGATAATCTTCGGCGGTGATGACCGCCTGATGAATGCCGTCGGGGGCCTCGAAAGAGACTGTCCGCCCGGCGGAAATCAGTCCGAGGTCGGCGGCGAAGGCGACTATGCAGCGGCCGCCGTTGCCGCACATCATCCCTCCGGAGCCGTCGGGATTGAAATAGACCATACGGAAGGCGTGGTCCGCACTGCTTTCGAGAAGCATCACCCCGTCCGCGCCGAAGCCGGTATGGCGGTCGCACAGACGGCGGATGAAGGCGGAATCCGGCGAAAGGAGACCGGCGGTATTGTCTGCGAGGAGAAAATCATTCCCCGCTCCGTGGAATTTGTAAAATTGCATCTGCGCTTGTTTTTATAAAAAGTCCCGGAATATCAGCAGGATTGCCAAAGATACTGATTATCCGCCTATGACACTCATTATATCTTAGACAATCTGTTCCGAGAACGCGGGACAGGGCTTCAGCCTGGATTGGCCGGCGGGGCCGGCCGCGTGAGAGTCATTTCAGGAAGTTCGAGAGGAAGATGATGAGGATGGCGAGCGGAGCGAGGTAGCGGATGGCGAAGTAGAGGGCCGGGAAAGAGCGGGTGTTCACGGTGCCGCCGTTCGTGAGTTCGTCACGGACATCCCCGCGCTTCATTTTCCAGCCTACGAAGAGGACCACGAGGATGGCTCCAAGGGTGAGGAGGATGTTCGAGGAGAAGGCGTCGATAGCTCCGAAGGCATTGATGCTGAACACGCTGACGAGGCCGAGAACCCAGATGATGGCGAATGCGGCTGCGCAGGCGGGACGTCTGTCCATATGCCGTTCCTCGATGAGATAGGCCACCAGCACCTCTATGAGGGATACGGTGGAGGTCATCGCGGCGATGATCATCACGAAGAAGAAGATCGCGGAAATTATGGAACTGAGCAGTATAGAGGATGTCGCGCCCATACTGATGAACACGTTCGGGAGTGTCTGGAAGATGAGACCCGGGCCGGAGTCCGGCTCGACACCGGAGGCGAACACGGCCGGCATTATGGCGAAGCCGGCGAGTATGGCGAACATCAGGTCGGCGAGGGCTGTGCCCACGCCTGTGGTGATGAGGTTCTCACTGCGCTTTACGTAGGAGGAGTAGGTCAGGATGATGCCCATTCCGAGGGAGAGGGAGTAGAAACTCTGGCCCAGAGCGAAGGCGAAGGTCTTCGGGGTGAGCTTGGAGAAGTCCGGCCTCAGGAGGTATTCCACTCCCCTTTCGGCGCCCGGCATATTCAGGGAGCAGATCATTATCAATACTATGAGCACGAAAAGGGCGGGAATGGAGAATTTGCTGAATTTCTCTATGCCGCTCCGGACCCCGAAAGCTACGATGGCTGCGGAAATCCCGAGGAACACGGTGTTATAAAACAGGACTTTCCAGCCGGAAGGGATGAATTCTCCGAAGTGGAGGCCGAAGGATTTCACGAGGTATTCGCAGGCCCAGCCCCCTACTACGCTATAGTATGAGACAATGATGGTCGGGGCGAGTATGGAGATGATTCCGAGGACTTTCCAACCGGTACCGGGAGCAAGGACTTTTACTGCTCCGATGGCGTTGGCACGGCTGCGGCGGCCGATTACCGATTCGGCGAGGAAAATCGGAAGGGATAGCAGGAAGGAGCAGAAGATATAGACGAGCACGAATGCTGCTCCACCGTATTCGCCCGCCATATAAGGGAATCTCCAGATGTTTCCGAGGCCGATCGCCGATCCGGCAAACGCCATAATGACGGCTGCGCGGCCGCCAAAATTTTCTCTTGTCTCCATAGGTAATACTGACTAACTGCGGTAAAGGTAGTGTTTTTCGGGAAAAGAGACAAGAGACGAAAGCGTCTGCTGCGAATCTGCCGCAAATTGTATAGTGCATCCGCAGCAAACCGTACATTGACCTTACCTACCCCTTCTTTTAAAATTCGTTTTGGTTATATCCGAAAAGTTTCGTATTTTTGGAAAAACTTTTGGATATGACAGAACGTCTTGAGTTCTTATCCCGCTATAATCCTTGGAATGGCAATGTCATCCCGTGTGGATACCGGCGTGATTTCTATCTGACAAAGATCAAAGCATTTGCAGGTAACAGCTTGATAAAGGTGCTCACGGGACAGAGACGTGCCGGGAAAAGCTACATCCTCAGGCAGATTATGATGGAACTTGTTTCCGGAGGCGTCTCTGGAGATAATATACTTTATATCAGCAAGGAGTACACAAGTTTTGATTTCGTCCGCTCATATAAGGATCTCGATGCTCTTATTCAGGAATACAGGGAATTCTTCAAACCGACAGGAAAATCTTACCTTTTCATTGATGAAATCCAGAATGTTGATGGATGGGAGAAAGTCATCAATTCTGTCTCGCAGGACTTCTCGTGGCCTTGTGAAGTGTTTATCACTGGCTCCAATTCCAAAATGCTGTCAGGAGAATTGGCAACACTGCTGTCCGGCAGGTTTGTGGAATGTGAGATTCTTCCTCTCTCATATGAGGAATGGCTTGACATCAACAGACTGGAAGCCGACTTGAAATCGTATGGATCATATCTGCATGAAAGCGGACTTCCAGAATTGATTCATCTTGCCACTCAGGAGGTCAGGAGGCATTATGTGTCCAGCCTTAAAGATACAGTTCTATTACGGGACATTATTGAAAGATATAAGATACGTGATGTGAAGGCCCTTGAAGACTTGTTTGTGTATCTTGTGAACAATGCGACAAAGCTGTTCACACCCAATACAATAGTCAAGTATTACAAGAGCAGGGGCAAGACCGTGAACTATGAGACCATTTCCGCATATCTGAAATACTTGACAGAAACATATCTGGTTCATAAGGCAGAGCGTTACAACATTCAAGGGAAGGAAACTATTGCAGGGAATTGCAAATATTACATAAACGACCTTGCTTTTCACAACTATCTCTACAGGGGATTTGCTTATGGGTATGGATACGAGCTGGAGAATCTGATATATCTGGATTTGAGAAGGGCCGGATATGACATCTATGTGGGGAATGTCCCGGACATAGGGGACGATAAATTGCTTGAAGTGGATTTTGTCGGCATTAAGGGTGACAATAAGATATATGTCCAGGTTTCATATAAACTGGATGATCCGGACACGATGAAACGTGAGTATGATTCATTGGCGAAGATAAAGGACAATTACCCTAAATATGTCGTGACAATGGATGAATTCAGATTTCCAAGCAAAGATGGAATCACGCATATACAGGCCTGGAATTTCCATAAAGAACTCGCAAAATCAGAACAGTGATCCATCGGATGCTTACTATCCATTTCACTGCTCCCTTGGAGAATTTTTCGTAACTTTGGGGTCATAAGGATCTACTATGGCCAAGAATCAGCAGGCAAGCGCGGCAAAGACCTTCGCGGAGCATTGGGAAGGCAAGGGATATGAGAAAGGCGAAAGCCAGCCTTTCTGGCTGGAACTCCTCCAGACGGTCTTCGGAGTGGAGCGGCCCTATGACATCATCTCCTTCGAGAATCAGGTCAAGCTCAACAAGACCAGTTTCATCGACGCCTACATCGAGCCGACGCACGTGCTGATCGAGCAGAAGTCCATAGACAAGGACTTGAGCAAAGGCATAAGGCAGTCTGACGGCAGCGTCCTCACCCCATTCCAGCAGGCCAAGCGTTATGCTGCGGAATTGCCATACTCGCGCCGTCCGCGCTGGACGGTCGTGAGCAATTTCCGCCAGTTCTATGTCTATGATATGGAGAATCCGCAGGGCGAACCCGAGGTCATAGAGCTGAAAAACCTTGAAACAGAATACTATCGCCTTCAGTTTCTGGTCGATACCGGCAATGAACATCTCAAAAAGGAGATGGAAGTCTCCCTGCAGGCAGGTGAAATCATAGGCGAAATCTATGAGGAATTCCTGCGGCAGTACATCAATCCGGATGACCCCCCACACTCTGCGTAGCCTCAATATCCTGTGCGTAAGACTGGTTTTTTGTTTCTACGCGGAAGATGCCGGAATTTTCGGGGAGAAGCGCAGTATGTTCCACGATTACCTGTCGCGCTTCAAGCCCGGTCAGGGAGAGATGCGCAAGGGGTTCATCGAGCTGTTCGAGGTTCTCGACACCCCGGCAGGGCGGCGTGACCCTTCCAAGATTACATAAAAATGGATGGATAAGAACACTCTGTGGTTTAAAGGAAGTAGGCCATATAAATAGGAAGAGTGATTATCTGAGCATCCTTAATGAAATCTTTGGAACAAACCAGATACCGATGACTGATTCTTGAGGAGTACTTGACACAGAACTCATCCAATGACTTATGCTCAGTGTTGGTGGAAGACTTGACTTCAACTGGACACAGTTTGCTTCCCCTTGACAGCAGGAAATCGATCTCGTAATAGTGCTTTTCATCTTTTTTCCAAGTGTGATAGAACAGCCTGTCTCCTTTAGAAACCAGTATTTGTGCCATCATATTTTCATAGACATAGCCCAGATTGGCAGGAAGTCTATCGTTGAGCAGCTTCTGGTAAATGGTGTTCTCCACAAAAGACTTTTCCCAAAAAGCAAGCGTCACGAAGAGTCCGGTATCGCAAGTGAAGAGCTTGAACCGGTAAGGGTTTTCCGTCAGTCCCATTCCGATGTTAGGATCATCTACATGGTGGGAGAACAGTACCGTCTTGCTGTCCTCCAGACTGTCCAACAACTCGTCCCGGACGCTGTCCGCCGTTTCTCCTATAATTGAATAAGGGATGTATCTTGTCGTATTCCGGCCAAGTTCCCCTGGGATGGACAGGAACATTCTCCCCGCACGGCCCGATGGGTCAATTTTCTTGAAATCATCCACATAGAGCTGGATTATGGATCGTTTGACCTCATCAACCTTGCTCAGGTCATTCGTGTCCAGATATGAGTTCACGGCTTGCGGCATACCGCCGACAAGCATATACAGTCTGAAATTCCTGGACAGCTGACGGTGAACCGCTCCGACCGGCCTCTGCAGATCCCACAGCTGCTTCAAGACAGGGACGGTCGAATTGTCCCCCAGCGCCCAGCGGAACTCCTCGTAATCCATTGGATACATTGAAATCCTGTCTTCCTCACTGGGGATCGTTATCCCTCTGGTGTTCTTCTTTATACTTATGAGCGATCCGGTCTCAAGATAGTCATAACGTCCGTCCTTGACAAGGTACTTTATGGCCTGGCGGGCGAGAGGGCATTTCTGCACCTCGTCGAATATGATGACGGATTTCCTCCTCACAAGCGAAGTGTGGAACTTGGCCTGAAGGCTTAGGAACAGAAAATCCAGATCGGATATGTCATCGAAGAGTGATTTGATATCCGAAGACACTTGGTTGAAGTCTATGAGGATATATGACTCGTACTCGTTCTTCGCAAACTCTTCCACAATGGTTGACTTGCCGACGCGACGCGCACCCTCGATCAGCAATGCGGACGAACCGTCCTTGCTCCTTTTCCATTCCAGAAGGCTGTTGTACAGTTTGCGTTTGAAAATTCTTTCGGCCATATCGAATATAATTTGGCTCAAATATACCAAAATCCGATTTCCCCGCAAAATAATTTACTATAAAATACGGTTTCCCCTCAATTTTTATCCACTTGAAATCCGATTTCCCCGTGAATATACGTGTACCGGACGCGGAAAGTAGATTTGTACCGGACGCGGAAAGTAGCATCATAAATCCGCAAAATCACATTCAGTAGTTTTTGTATATTTGCACACAAAGAA
>CAVKLO010000011.1:0-13039 GCA_963656985.1 Bulleidia sp.
GACCTGTGCAGGGTAGAGATATCCTCCATCCAGGTATCCTCAAGGGTCGGCTGAGGGTTGTCGTCCACCGGAGGTTCATAACTGTCCGCGAATTCCTTGGAGACATAGTTGAAGGCTTCGAGCCATTCGCCTCCCCAGTCACCCGCCTGACGCAGATAAACTACGCGCATATGGTTCTCGTCGAGCTCCACTATCTGGAAATTCTTGCTCCAGTCGGCATAGCGGCCGTCCCAGGAATCCGGATGCATCAGAGAGGCATCGGAGAAGCTCAGGACGTAACTGTCCTCGTTCAGGGAGAACAGGCCTGTCTGAGTCGTGCCGGAGGTGGAGTTGTAGAAACTGTAGCCGGCGCTGCCCTTGAGGCTGAAAGTCATCGTGCTCTCCCACATCGTGTCCTCGCCGCAGTGGCCCTTGCCCGGATCCCAGTTCGGAGTGAAGTGACCGAAGCTCAGGTTCGCGTTGTCATCCGGGCTTCCGTAGGTAAGCTCGCCGGCGGCGAAGCCGTATTCACCCGTGTCATAGACCCAGGTCTTCTCCTGATTCACGCCGCCCGAAAGCAGAGTCCAGACCTCCGCAGTGATGAAGTCGGTGCAGATGTCGCTGATGGTGAAGTTCACAGGCTTCCCGTAAACCACGCCCGCTCTGGTATCTATGCCGAATGTCACCTCGTACGTTCCGGAGAAAGGCATCTTGAGCGTCACCTTGTCGCCCTGGAATCTGCCCTGAGGCGTTTCCCACTGGGCCTGGTAGCTGCTTCCCATCTTGTTCTCGAGATACACGATGTTCGGATTCGAGGAATCCGGCGTGATGCTGTAGGCCACACCCTCCTGAAGGTCTTCAGAAGTGATGGCGTTCTCGCCGAGCGAATACTTGTCCGGCGTGCACGCAGCCGCCCCCAATATGAGAGTCAAGGCCGCCATAACCGTATATGCTGTATTTCTGATTTTCATAACTATATGATTATAAAATAGTTTTACCAGCCCGGGTTCTGTTTCAGAACGCCGTTGGAAAGTGTGATCTGAGTGAGAGGAATCTGAATCATTCCGCGCTTGGCCTTGATGTTCTCGGCATTTATGGTCACTGTGGCCTTCACGCCGCCGTCCAGCACATCCCAGGTGCCCGCGATTTCATTCGCGGCGTGGTCCAGACCCTGACGAAGCTCGTCCCAGTAGCGGATGCCCTCGAAAGCGAATTCGAATTTTCTTTCAGCCATAATGTTCTCCTTGCTCACAGGCTTGCTGACGAAAGAGTCCCCGAAAGCACGGCTGCGCACCGCATCGTAATAAGCCTGCGCATTGGAGCTGCCAAGCTCCGCCGCCATAAGAAGCACGTCGGCATAGCGGACGATCACCCAGTCCTGGAACTGGCTGACCTGGAAGTCTCCGGCTCCTACGGTCTCGGTGTAGTGCTGCAGGACTCCGTCTCCCGCCTTGGCGTGCTTGGAGAGAGTGGTGTACTTCCTGGTGAAATAACCCGTGTATTCCCTCTGGTCGGAGATGTAGTTCTTCTCATAGCCGTCGAGCTTGGTGGCGTCTATCACTGAAGCGTCCTTGCGCGTGTCGCCGAAAGCATAGCTTGACACGAATGCCGGATCCACGGTGCAGGCTCCCCAGCCCTGGCCGTAAACCTCATAGACGAGGCTGCCGGTGCGCAGACCCATCATCACCTGGAACTTGTTTCCGTCATCATTGCCGTTATAGTCGCCCGTGTAGTTGAACTTCATAGACAGCACGGTCTCTTTGTTTCCAGGGCCCGCCCAGGTGGAGTTCTCGTGGGCCCAGAGACCTACGTGACCGCCGGACAGGTCGTCGGAAGAAGACGGCCAGAGATTCCTGAATTCCTCCACGAGGGCGAATTCACCGCTGCTGATGATGTCCTCGCAGGCCGCGAGAGCGGAAGCCCTGGTGCATCCCAGAGCGTCAGGCTCCTTGCCGTAGAAACCGCTGTAGAACAGATATGCGCGGGCGAGCATAGCCTCGGCTCCGTACCTGGTCACGTGGCCGTCATTCGTCGCCGCGGCGGCTTTCGGATAAGCCTTGGCCGGAATATTCGCGATGGCGTAGTTCAGGTCGGAGAAGATGAACTGATACACCGAATCAGGCTCCGCCTGAGGTACATTCTCGGAGGTCGCGTGCCTCAGGAGAGGAACGTTCTCGAAGAGACGGACCAGATCCAGGTAGCACAGCGCACGGAGGGCGCGGGCCTCGCCGATGTAGGTCTCCTTGAGGCCTTCCGTCTTCCACTCTATGCCTTCTCCCTTGTCGATGAACTCATTGCAGCGGAAGATGGCAGCATAGTAGGAACTCCACAGAGTACTGTGCATATCCGTATAGGAAGGACTCTGACTGATGTCGAAACGGTCGAGAATCTGAGTGTTGCGCGGGTCGTTGTTGCCAGTCCCTCCGAAGCACTCGTCGCTCATCACTTCCGTCAGCTGATATACGGAGAAGGCGGGACCGTTGGAAACAGTACGCTGCCAGCCGTCATAGCACGCATAGAGAGCGCGCATTCCGTCCTCTTCCGTCTTGTAGAAGTTGTCGGAGTTGGACTCGGTCTTCGAAGACACATCCAGCCAGCCTTCACCGCAGGCAGTGAGGCCTCCTGCCGCCAGAATGGTCAAAAGAGCTATTATAACTGTATTCTTTTTCATAATCGTGATCCTCTATTGATTAGAACTTAAGATTAAGACCTACCAGAACGGTTCTCGGACGCGGATAGTATCCGAGGTCCACGCCGGAAGCCCAGCTGTTCACGCCGTATCCGACTTCAGGGTCCATACCGTCATACTTGGTGAAAGTGAAGGCGTTCTGCACCTGGAAATAGAGACGGGCCTGAGAGAAGCACCCACTCTTCATCAGGGTGGAGAAGTCGTATCCCAGAGTTATGTTGCTGATACGCAGGAAAGAGCCGTCCTGGATGAACAGGTCGGAGAACTGCCAGTTCACGTTGGTCTCGGTCACGCGCGGGTATCTGTTCGAAGTCCCCTCGCCTGTCCAGCGCTGAAGAACGGCAGTGGTGTAGTTCGAAGTCTTGTTTCCGACATTGCGGTAGCTCTGGACGATGTCATTGCCCACCGAACCGCTGGCGGTCACGGAGAAGTCCAGTCCCTTATAGTCGAATCCGACTGAGAATCCGTAAGTGAAATCAGGCATACCGTCGCCCAGATTCACCTTGTCGTCGTCGTTTATGGTGCCGTCGTGGTTTATGTCATAGTATTTCACGTCACCCGGCTGAACGGACGAACCCTGGAGCACACCGTTGCCCGCCGCGATCCAGTCCTGGATTTCCTGCTCGTTCTGGAAGATGCCGGCAGTCTTGTATCCCCAGAAGAAACCTATCGGCTCACCGTTGGCGCAGCGATAGAACTCCGTGGAGTTGTCGTAGAGCTGGCCGGAGCCGGAGGTCCCGTGGATGATGCCGTCCTCCGTAGGGATGTTGCCCACCCGGTTTCTGTTATATGCGCCGTTGAGGCTGATGTTGTAGCTGAAGTCCTTTCCGATGACATCGTTCCAGCCTATGCCGAGTTCGATACCGGAGTTCTTCACGTCACCTCCGTTTATGTACGGAGCGCCTGTGCCGGCAGTCCCCAGGATAGGAGCCTGCACGAGCCAGTCCTTCGTATTCTTCTGATAGAGGTCGAGATTCAGCGTGGCCTTGCCCCCGAAGAAACGCATATCGAGACCGAGGTCTATCTGCTCGGAGGTCTCCCATTTTATCTCCTCGTTTGCCAGACGGCTTTCGTAGGCTCCGTAGTAATCCGACTGTCCGTCACCTCCGAGAGCCTTTCCGAAGTTGTAGTAGACGCCGGACGTGGAGATCGGGGACACGAACATAAGGTCGCCGATGTTCTGGTTGCCCACCTGTCCCCAGCTGGCGCGCAGCTTGGCGTAGTTCATAACCCTTGTGAGAGGCCGTGCCCACTCTTCATTCGTCAGTATCCAGCCCGCGCTGACGGAAGGGAAGTAACCCCAGCGGTGTCCTCTCGCGAACTTGGAACTGGCGTCGGCACGCAGAGTGGCGGTCGCCATATAGGTCTCCTTCCAGTTCCAGCTCAGTCGGCCGAAGTAGCTGAGCATACGCTGGGAGAGCGACGGTGCGCCGTAGGCGCTGAGGCCGTAGGTGCTGGTCGTAGCCGTACCGTTGCTGATGTAGGCGTGGTCCCAGTCGTCGAAGCCGCTCTTCAGGGTGGCGTTCGAGCCGCCTACGCCCACACCGTCGAACTGATAGGATTCCATACCGAGCAGGGCGCTGAAATTATGGTCCTTGAGGTCGAAGGTATATGAAAGGGTGTTCGTCCAGGTGAGCTGCCGGTTGTGGCTCATACTCTGGCTGGCACTGGTGCGCCCGGACGTGTTGTAGCTGTAGATGGAGAACTTGTAGAGCGGCGTGAAGGAACGGTAGTCGGACGCATAGTACTCGTAACCGGCGTTCGAACGGAACTTCAGGTTCTTCAGAGGCTCTATCTCCGCGTAAGCGTTTATGGTGACGCGTGCGGCGTTCGTCTGATTGTTGTTCGTGGTCATCATCACGCCGTAAGGGTTACCGTCGGCATTGTACCAGTCGCTGCCGGAAGTGTCGTTGTACGGAGAATCGTAGACGTTGTTGTCGCTATAGACGGGAGCGAAAGGAGATGTGTTGAACGCGCTGCGCAGGGAATTGTTATAGGCGTTCCCCACCGCGATTCCGTTGTTGCGGGTATAGACGAAGCTGACCTGCTCGCCTATCTTGAGCCACTTCTTGACGTTCCAGTCGGAGTTCACGCGGAAATTGTAGCGCTGATAGTTGCTGACATCCTTGCCGCCGACTATACCTTCCTGGTCCATATAGCCGAGGGAGAGGGCGTAGGCGGTCATCTCGTTTCCGCCTGTCACGGCGACGTTATAAGAAGAAGTCTTGGCGTTCTTCACGAACATCCGGTCCACCCAGTCGGTGTCGATGAGATTGCCGGAGGCGTCATAGATGCTCTTGTAGCTTGACCAGTCGTAGGCTTTCTTGCCGGAATTGAGCGCAGCCTCGTCGAGTATGACCTTATACTCCTCGGCGTTCAGCATATCGATGCTGCGGGCCTTGTTCTGCACGCCGACATAGGCGTCGAAGCTTACGACAGCTCGGCCTTCCTTGCCGCTCTTGGTGGTGATGAGAACCACGCCGTTCGCGGACTGCGAACCGTAGATGGCGGCGGAGGCTGCGTCCTTGAGCACGTCGATGCTCTCGATGTCCGCAGGGTTGAGGCTGGCGATGTCACCCCTTATACCATCTATTATATACAGAGGGTCCGAACTGCTCACCGTACCCATACCTCGGATGTTCACCTTCATACCCGAACCCGGCTGACCGGAGGTCGAGATGATGGTCATACCCGGAGTCTGGCCCTGGAGAGCCTGCAGAGGGTTCGTGGTGTTCAGTTTGGCGATGCTTTCGCCCTTGACGTTGATGTTGGCTCCGGTGACGAGTTTCTTTTTCTGTACACCGTAACCCACGATCACCACCTCATCGAGGGAATTCCGGTCTTCCTGAAGAGAAATGAACAGTTTTTCACCCGCTCCGGTGACGGTCACTTCCTGAGTTATATAGCCCAGGAACGAGAATTCGAGAGTCTGTCCGACGGTCGCGTCGATGGCGAAGTTTCCGTCTATGTCGGTCACTACGCCCAGCGTGGTCCCCTGCACCTTGACTCCGGCTCCGATGAGCGGTCCGTTGTCAGTCGCGGAAACGACGGTTCCCGTAACGTTCTGTGCATTGAGTACACCCGCTCCGATTCCGGACATCGCCTGGAACACCGTCAAGGCGGCGACCAGAGCAATCTTTACGAGAATAGAACTCTGAGATGTTTGTCTCATAATTACACGTGGTTTAGTTGTTAATTATTGTTATTTGGTTGATTTTAAACATCGTTCGGTCATCAGCCTTATTGTGGCAAAAACAAAACTAAATACATTATCCAGTCGATTATGATACAATTTTTGCCATTTTCGATACTTATCCGACAAAACTTCCGCGCCCCGAAGGCAAAAACGGGCCGAATCGCAGGGGCCGAGAAAAAATGATTATTTTTGCGCGTTATGAAAAAGTCAGCAGTTATTGTATTTTGCACATTATTTCTATGCTCCGTCTTCCAGCTTGCGGCCCAGACGAAGGCACAGCAATATGTCGAGCAGCTCAAAACCTCCGAAGAACTATCCCGGGCGGCCTGGGGCGTGAGCGCCTGCAGACTGGACGGAAAGGTGATCGCCGAGTACAATCCGGACCTCCGTCTGCTGCCGGCTTCGAACGTGAAGCTCCTCAGCACAGGCCTTGCGCTCAGAGAGTTGGGAAGCGACTTTCGTTTCAGCACCACTCTCGCATACAGCGGAGTCATCGAAGACGGGACACTCCGGGGAGACCTCTACATCGTGGGCGGCGGCGACCCGACCATAGGAGCGCGCGACTCTGTCGCATACCCGCTGCTGACCACGTTCTGCGCCTGGGAGAAACTGGTCCGCGATGCGGGAATCGCTCGCATCGAGGGTCACGTGATCGGAGACGGCAGATACTATGACGGCGAGGCGGAGCACCCGAGCTGGGAGTACGAAGACCTCGGAACCGACTACGGCGCGGGTCCCGGAGCCCTGAACTTCTACGAGAATATACAGGAGTTCGAAATCGTGCCGGGAGCCTCCTCGGGCGACAGCCTGAGCGTGCGCACAGCATTCCCGGAAACTCCCTGGATGGAGCTGAGAGTGACGGCTCTGAGCGGACCCGAGGGGTCTGCGAACACCCTTATATATTTCAACACCGACCTCGCGCCTGTCGGAGAAATCCGCGGCAGCCTCGCGGCACGGCGCAGAGCCTACCGTATGAGCTGCAGCAACCGTTTCGGTGCGCTGACCTGCGCGTACTACTTCTTCCGCTACCTCGAAGCGGGCGGAATCCGCATCAGCGGAGGTCCCGCCGACATCGACCGCAGCGGCAGACTCAGGAACTTCACCGAGGAATCCCTTATGGCCGGGGCCGCCCCGGCCAATGAACTCCGCACTCTCGGGGTTTCGCAGTCTCCCGCGCTGAAGGACATCGCGCGGAAGACCAATTTCGAGAGCGACAATTTCTATGCGGAGACCCTGCTCCGCGCCTTGAGCCTCAAGCGCACCGGCTCATCCTGCTACGATTCCTGCGCGGTGGCGGAAAACGCGGCGCTGAAAGAACTGGGGCTGAAGCCGGAAACGGTGAAAATCGCGGACGGCAGCGGGCTTTCGAGAAACAACTATATCTCTCCGTCATTCTTTACGGACTACCTCGCGGCGGTGCGAAGCGACGACTTCCTTTCCACGCTCCCCGGCCCCGGGAAGGGGACGATGGTGAGCCGTATGAGGACTGCTCCGGAAAGCGTCCGGAACCGCGTGCTGATGAAGAGCGGGAGTATGGGCGGAGTGCGGGCCTTCAGCGGCTATATTCTGCCCGCAGACCTTTCGAAGGCGGATACGGACACTATCGTTTTCTCCATCATAACGAACAACACCATCGTGGAAGTCTCCCGTATCAATTTCCTGATGGACAAGATAATAAGCCTGCTGGCGGAGGAGAATCAGTGAGTTCCGGAATCATAAGGACGGCTGATTCCGGGAAGGTTCCCGGAGAAGGCTTGGGGAAAGTCCCGGAGGAGGTCGCCGGAAAGGCTCCCGCAGTGTTTCCGGACGGCAAGAGATACCGCAGCTATGTGGGCTTTTGCCGGCAGAAATATGGCGAGCGCCTGCAGAAACTGGTGATTGACGCCGGTTTCACCTGCCCGAACAGGGACGGGACCGTAGGGACGGGAGGCTGCACTTTCTGCGACAATGCGGCGTTCCATCCCGGGTACAGCCTCCCCGGGAAATCCATAACGGCCCAGCTGGACGAGGGCATCACATTCCACCGCGTCCGCTATCGCAACGCCGGACACTATCTGGCTTATTTCCAGTCCTATTCGAATACTTACGCCCCTCTTCCGAGACTGCGGGAGCTCTGGGACGAGGCCCTCTCGCACCCTGATGTGGTCGGGATAGTAGTAGGTACGAGACCCGACTGCGTGGACGGAGAGAAATTGGACGCGTTAGCGGCCCTCGGAGAAAGAAAGTTCGAGGAGCCGAGAGGGAGGATGGAGCGGCCGGCGGTGGTGGTCGAATACGGGGTGGAGTCCTGCTGTGACGCTACCCTGCGGCACATAAACCGTGGACACGACTTCGCCTGCGCACGCAGGGCGGTGGAGATGACCGCTGAGCGCGGCATAGAATGCGGGGCGCATTTCATTTTCGGTCTGCCCGGCGAGACTCCGGAGATGATGCTGGAGGAATGCTCCCTGATAAACGCTCTGCCGCTCACCTGCGTGAAGTTCCATCAGCTGCAGATCATCAGAGGAACGGCTATAGAGAAAGAGGAAGCCTCTTTCCCCGAACGCTTCGCGAGATGGACTCTGGACGAGTATCTGGACTTTATCGTGTCCGTGCTGCAGAGGCTGCGCCCTTCGCTCGCGATAGAGAGGGTCGCCGGGGAAGTGCCGCCGCGCTTCGTGAACTGCAGCCGCTGGGGTCTCATACGGAACTTCGAGATCCTCCGGCTTCTCGATGAGCGTCTGGAGCGGCTTGACGCCTGGCAGGGACAGCTGCTCTGAGGATGGAGACTGAAGACCTGCGGGGTGAAAAAGCGGCCCTTTTTCACCCCGCAGGTCCTCGAAAGCACGTCCGGGGTGAAAAACACAGGCTTTTTCACCCCGAACTCTTATTTTATCCCGCGTATGTGCTTCTCCCAGTCCCAGGCGGACTTGAGAGTCTCGTCGAGGCTGCGCCCGGCTTTCCAGCCCAGCTTGCGCTCCGCGAGGCTCGGGTCAGCCCAGATGGCTGTCACGTCCCCGGCGCGGCGCGGCGCGAAACGGTAATTCAGTTTCAGGCCGTTCACCCGCTCGAAAGTGTTCACAAGCTCCAGAACCGAGACCGGACGGCCGGTACCGATATTGAAGATTTCGTAGCCGGACTCCATCTGAGCGTCCAGCATCCTGCGGACTGCGCAGACGTGAGCCTTCGCGAGATCGACGATGTCGATGTAGTCCCTCTGGCAGGTCCCGTCCGGAGTCGGATAGTCGTTTCCGAAGATGGACAGGCACTCGCGTATGCCGCTGGCCGTCTGGGTGATGAAAGGCACGAGATTATTCGGGACTCCGCGCGGCAATTCTCCTATGAGGGCTGACGGATGCGCTCCGATGGGGTTGAAGTAACGCAGGGCTATGCCCCTTATTTTCTCCGGATAGGCCTTCACGCTGTCGCGCAGAAAATCCTCGCACATCTGCTTGGTGTTCCCATAAGGTGACGTAGCGCTCTGGCGCGGCGACTCCTCGGTCACGGGCAGTTTATCCGGCTCTCCATAGACGGTGGCCGAAGAGGAAAAGAGCACGTTGCAGCCGTGCACCCGTGCGGCATCCAGAACGTTCAGGAAGGAGGTGAGATTATTCAGATAGTACTTAACCGGCTCAGCGACTGACTCGCCCACTGCCTTGAAGGCCGCGAAATGGATGACCGCATCGATGCGCACCTCGCTGAAGAGCTGCGCCACGGCTTTCGCGTCGCAGAAGTCCATCCTGTAGAACGGAAGGTCCCTGCCCGTGATTTCGCGGACCCCGCGCAGGCAGGTGTCATCGCAGTTCGACATATTGTCGGCTATGACGACATCGTAGCCGGCCTCCACGAGTTCTACGGTCACGTGGCTGCCGATGAATCCGGCGCCTCCGGAAACCAATACTGTTTTTTTCATATTCGAGCTATGTTTAGAATCTGTTTTATCTTTCGCGGCCTCAAAGGTAGTGATTCCCGAGTATCTTTCGTGCCCCTATGCGGAATAAGTGATTCTAAAAAAATAACTAAACGGAACACGCCGCTTTCCGCCCCGGGAGGATCAGCTCCGGAAAAGGCTTTTCACGAGGGCGGGCACATCGGCGACCTTGATGACGCGGATTCCGCCGGAAGCAGCCTCCGCCGAGGCGAATTCCGATATATATATGGTCTTGAAGCCGAGCCTGGCGGCCTCGCTTATGCGCCTTTCGATCTGCGATACCGGACGGATCTCCCCGCTCAGACCCACTTCGGCGGCGAAGCAGCAGTCGGACGGAATGGCGAAATCGAAGCAGGAGGAGAGCACCGCGCAGATGACCGCCAGGTCCGCAGCCGGGTCCGTGACCCTCAGACCTCCCGCCATATTCAAGAACACGTCCTTGGCCCCGAGCTTGAAGCCGGCACGCTTCTCCAGAACCGCCAGCAGCATATTCAGCCTGCGTACGTCGAAGCCCGTAGCCGAGCGCTGCGCCGTACCGTAAACCGCCGAGCTTACGAGCGCCTGCACCTCGAAAAGGAAGGCCCTGCTCCCGTCCAGCATCACGCTCACCGCCGTACCGCTCAGATTCCCCCCGTGCATCGGGATGAGCATCTCAGAAGGATTGCTCACCTCGCGCAGTCCGCTGCCGGTCATCTCGAAGACGGCCAGTTCGTTCGTGGAGCCGAAGCGGTTCTTTATGCTCCGCAGAATCCTGTACGCCCCCCGGTTCTCCCCCTCAAACTGCAGCACCACGTCCACGATATGCTCGAGTATCTTCGGACCTGCGATATAGCCGTCCTTCGTGATATGCCCGATCAGAATCACCGGCACCCCCGTCTCCTTCGCGAAACGCAGGAGCCTTGCCGCCACCTCCTTTATCTGCGAGACGCTGCCCGGCGACGACTCCACCGCGCTGACATACATCGTCTGCACCGAGTCCACCACCATAAGGTCGGGGCCGAGGCCCCTGGCCTCGTCCAATATGTTTTCGAGGCAGGTCTCGGCATACACCGTGCATCCGGCGGCCTCGCCGCCGAGCCTGTCGGCACGCATCTTCACCTGCCTGACGCTCTCCTCGCCGGTGACGTACAGCGTCCGCAGCTGAGGACAGTGCAGCGGAATCTGCAGCGAAAGCGTGGACTTGCCTATGCCCGGCTCGCCGCCGATCAGCACCAGGGACCCTCTGACGATGCCTCCGCCCAGGATCCTATCCACCTCGGCGCTGCTGAGCGAGCGGCGCAGCTCCCCTTCCGCGCTGATCTCACGGAGTTTCACGGGACGCGAGCGTTCCACGCCGCTGAAGCCGCCTCTGGAGTCGGGCTGCGCCCTGGCGGCTTTCGGCTCCTCTATCATAGTGTTCCATTCTCCGCAGGCCGGGCAGCGCCCCATCCATTTGGGGCTCTCGTTGCCGCAGGAGCTGCAGTACCATACCGTTTTCGCTTTCGTCGCCATCTGTGTTCTGAATAATCCTCCAAATTTAGTGATTCCCGAAAAATAACTTACAAGGTTTCTTACTACATTTGTACGCCCGGATGCAAGTTTCCTATCGTATCCGGAAAGATTACAGACTGGAACGATTACAAATTGATGTCATTATATGAAAAAACTGATGATCTGCCTGCTTGCAGGCCTGCTCGCGTGCCAGACGGGATTCTCGCAGGAAAAGCGCTGGGCCGTGGTGGAGCTTTCCGTGAACAATATGAGGGAGCAGCCCGACTACGCCGCCGAGATGGGCGACCAGAGCCTGATGGGCACGCTGGTGGAAATCACGGGAGAGGATTCCTACTGGAGACAGATAGTGAACTCCAAGCCCTACAGAGCCTGGGTGAACGCGATGGGACTTGTGGAGATGAGCGAGGCGGAGAAAGACGCCTATCTGGAAGCCCCCAAATATATCTGCACCGCCGACTATGCGAAAATCTGGAGCGAGCCGTCGGAAAAGAGTATGGGAGTGTGCGATTTCATAGCGGGCGATATCGTCCGCAAGGCCCTGGACAGCAAGGGCAAGGCCGTCACCCGCAGCAAGTTCGTGAAAGCGGTCCTGCCTTCCGGACGCTGCGGATGGGTGAGAAAAGAGGCCGTGGAGGATTTTAAGGATTGGACGTCGACGCGGAGCGCGACGGCCGGAGAGGTTCTGCAGAACGCGTACCGCTTCCTCGGCGTGCCGTATCTCTGGGGCGGAACTTCGATAAAGGGTGTGGACTGCAGCGGGCTCGCCTGGTCTGCGTATTTCCTGAGCGGAGTGCTGCTGCCGCGAAACGCTTCGCAGCAGGCGCGGGTGGGACAGGACATCGTTCCCGACACGGAGCATCTGATGAGCGGCGATCTGCTCTTCTTCGGACGGGCGGCGACTGAGGACAGGGGCGAAAGAGTCACGCACGTGGGCATATATATAGGGGACGGGATGTACATACACTCTTCGCAGCTCGTGAGGATAAATTCGATCGACCCCGCTTCGGAAGACTACGCCGGACGCGGACCGATACGCGCCAGACGCATACTCACAGATCCTTCTATCCCGCGCCTCGCCGCGAGTCCGTATTATTTCAAGCTCTCCGGCAGAGACAAGTGATGGAGGGGCCGCGCAGCTTGTGCGGAGATTGCGAAACTCCCGGGCGGACGGGAGAATCGCCGAGAGATTATAAAAAACAGCCTGCCAAGTTTATTTCATCATCACTAAACTTCCGAAAAATCACTATCTTTGCGCCCTGTTACAAAAGAAATGAATTATGAATCTCAGAGACATCAAAAAGGACATCGAATACGTCATCAGCGCATTCATCGATGATTGCTACATCTTCGCATCTATGAGACCTTCGGCTTCCGACGACGAGCTTTCGAAGCTTTTCGACGAGGCCATCGACCTCTACAACGAGCTCAGGGACCGCTGCGCCGAGAAGGTGGAAGGCAGCCGGAAAGCGCAGTTCAACGCTATCCGCAAGGACCTCATCGTCAAGACCGACGCTCTTTACAATAAGCTCAGCGAAGTCGTGAAGGCTACCGCAAAGGAATAAGCCGCATCAGTGATGATGAAAAGATAAGTCGGTAAGTTATTTTTTGAAAATCACTTACGGATACATAGTGGAGGATGTCCGGAAGGGGCGTCCTCTTTTTTCATCTCAAAGGACGCGACAAATTTAAAACCGGCCTTGCATTATCGGATTATTTGGCTAACTTCTCATCTTTGACACATCAGGTTTTATATATTAAGCCCCCAGACCGCTGT
>CAVKLO010000012.1:0-12826 GCA_963656985.1 Bulleidia sp.
CCGTCTATCCGGAAGCAGGAGGCGGCGGAGTTCAGCCGCGTCCCCCCGCAGACCGGGCAGGTGATTTTCTCTTCCACATCGTCGAGCAGCCCACGATATCCTACCATCTCGCTCGTGGCTCCGTCGCCTATGAGATAGAGCTCATCGGAACCGTAAATCAGCAGCGAAACCGCCTCGTCCGGCAGCTCTTCGATGGGCGAATATAGGGAGAAGGCGTGTTTGCGGGCTATGGCGCGGATGATTTCGCACTTGCGCGTCTCGCGCAGTCTGCCCAGAGGGACTATGCCCCCCTCGGCTACGGAGAGTTTCCTGTCGGGGATGATGCTCTCCGGACTGACGTCAGCTATCGTCCCGAGCCCTTTGCAGTGGGGGCAGTAGCCTTCAGGACTGTTAAACGAGAAAGAATGAGGCGCAGGCTCCTGCAGCGAGATTCCGCTTTCCGGGTCCACAAGCTGCTTCGAGAAATGTCTGATCTGCTCTCCGTCCGCCTCCATCACCGCCAGCGTCCCCTTGCCCAGGCTCAGGGCGCGCGCGACAGAGTCGCGGATACGCTTCTCGTCCCCCTCGCCCGGCTTGAGCTTGTCCACCACAAGCTCTATGAAATGCGCCTTGTATCTGTCCAGAGCCTCCAGCTCATTGAGACTGAGAATTTCCCCGTCCACGCGGGCCTGAGTGAAGCCTTTCTTCCGGAGCTGCTCGAAGAGCTCACGGTAATGTCCCTTGCGTCCCCGCACGAGAGGGGAGAGAAGGACGCATTTCACGCCCCTGTACTCCCTCATAATAAGGTCCACGATCTGCTCGTCCGTGTATCGTACCATCTCCTTGCCGCTTACCGGAGAGTATGCGTGCGAGGCCCTCGCGAACAGCAGACGGAGGAAATCGTAGATCTCCGTGATGGTCCCGACCGTCGAGCGGGGATTAGACCCCGTGGTCTTCTGCTCTATGGCGATGATGGGGCTCAGCCCCCTTATATCCTCCACCTCGGGCTTTTCGAGTATCCCCATAAAATGCTTGGCATAGGGGGAGAGCGTGTTCAGATAGCGCCTCTGGCCCTCGGCGTAGATGGTGTCGAAAGCCAGAGAGGATTTGCCGCTGCCGCTCATTCCGGTGATGACCGTGAATTTCCCGCGCGGGATGCGGACATCCACGTCCTTCAGATTATGCGCCCGTGCGCCCGTGATTTCGATGAAGCCCTTGTCTTCCATTCTGCGGCAGTGTCTCAGAAACTGATGCCGTCCACGCTGCCGTCCTCTCCGGCTTCGTTGAACGGCTGCAGGAACGGATTGGTGCTGCGTTCGGTGGCGATGTCGGTACTTTCTCCGTGGCCCGGATAGACCTTGGTATCGCCGCCCAGAGGGATTATCTTCTCCATCAGCGAGCGTATCTCGCAGTCGTAATCGCCCCCGTAGAGGTCGCTGCGGCCTATCGCCCCGGCGAAAAGGGTATCTCCCGAAAAGAGGATCTTCTCGCCGGCGCAGTACCAGCACACGCTGCCCGGACTGTGCCCTGGAGTGGAGATTACCTTCCATTCGCAGCCCAGAAGATTCAGAGTCTGTCCGTCGCTGATGTCCCGGCTGTCGAAAGAAAGGTCCGCACCCCTGAATCCGTAACGGAGCATCGACTCCCTGTGCTTGGCAGCCACTTCCAGATCCTTCGCGCTGAGGTAGGCCGGGACACCGTCGAAATGCGTCTGACAGTCCTTGAGTCCGTAGATATGGTCTATGTGCCCGTGGGTCAGGAATATGGCCTTCACCTTCAGCCCCGCGTCCTCTATGGCTCCGAAGAGAGTGTTCCTCTCCTCCGGACAGTAGAAGGCGGGATCCACTATCACCGCATCTCCGTTTCCGGCTGATGCCACCCAGCAGTTCTCTTCGAAAGGGTTGAAGATGAATCGTCTGATGGTGAGCATATTAGAGCGAAGCGAGGTTCTTAGGGTTGCAGAGTGCCTTGCCTTCTGCGGTGTATGCGTATTCGATGCGGTCAGCGTAGAATTTCTCCACCTTGCCGCGGACTATCTTCGAAGTGGTGTTCATCATCCCGTTCTGCTCCGTAAACGGAGTGTCGGCCACGATGATGGCGGCCGGGAGCCATTTCTCGGGGAAGAGTCCCTCGCGCGCTCCTCCCTTGCGGTAGGAGTCCACCTCGCCCCGGAGGATTTCCAGCTGGGCCGTCTTGCCTTCTTCGGAATCCGGTGCGAGGCCCTTCTTCGCGACGGCTTCGGCGAGAGCGGTCTTGTTAGGCACTATGACCGCGACCGTGTAAGGATTCTGGTTATTGTGGAGGACGGTGGCGTCGATGTATTTCGAAGAGTCCGTCAGGCTGTCCTCGAAGCCTTCCGGCGAGTATTTCTCGCCGTCGGAGCTGATGAGCAGGCTCTTGAAGCGTCCCGTGACATAGAGGAAGTCGGGGTCTTCCCTGCAGATGTAGCCCCGGTCTCCGGTATGGAGCCATCCGTCCACTATAGTGGCGGCCGTAGCCTCGGGATTCTTCCAGTATCCGGCCATAACGTTCTCGCCCCGGATGACGATTTCGCCCGTCTCTCCGTCCGGCAGACTCTTGCCTTCCTCATCGCAGATCTTGATGTCCATAGGCTTCACGATGCGGCCCGAGGACCCGAAACGCGCGTGTCCCGGAGAGTTCGAGCAGATTACAGGCGTGGCTTCCGACAGGCCGTAGCCCTGGAAGATCGGCATTCCTATGGCGCAGAAGAATCTCTGGAGCTCGATGTCCAGAAGCGCTCCGCCGCCCACGAAGAAACGGAGCCTTCCGCCGAAGTTCTCCCTGACCCCGCTGAATATCATCTTGTCGAAAAGTGACATCAGAGGCTTTCTCCACCACATTTTCCAGCAAGGCTTGCCGGCATTGTAATATTCTCTGTTATAGACTGTCGAGTTATGGACTGCGAAGTTGAAGAGCTTCTCCACCTTCGGTCCCTTCTTCTTGATGCCCGCCTCTATGCTTTTCTTGAAATTGCGGGAGATGGCGGGAACGGAGAGCATCACGTGCGGTCTGGTTTCCCGGATGGCTATAGGGATGTTCTTCAGCATAGTGATGGCATTCTTGCCGCCCGGGACGGTGGCAATGCTTCCGCCGTAGGACATCATCACGTAGAATCCCGCCACGTGGGCGAAACAGTGGTCGAGAGGAGTGATGATGAGCATAACCTCGCCCTCGTTCACCCTGATGACCGACTGGCACTGCTCCACGTTCGCGGTGTAGTTCCTGTGCGTCAGAAGGATACCCTTAGGGTCGGCCGTAGTTCCCGAGGTGTAGGAGATGTTCGCGTAGTCATCGGGGCCCACGCTCGCGATGCGTTTCTCGAGCTCGTCGGCGCGCTCGGCCATATATTTCTCTCCCATCTTCCGGACCTGTCCTATGTACATCTCGCCCTCCCGGAGAGGGATGTCGTCCAGAACGATGACTTTCTCGATAGCCGGACACTGGGGAAGAACGCGGCGCACCTTGTCTATCTGGCTCTCGGACGCTATGATGAAGCGGGAATCCGAGTGGTTTATCCTGAAGCGGAGGTCGTGGTCAGATTCCAGCTTGAAGGAAAGCGGAACATCCACGCCGCCGGCATAGAGTATGCCCAGCTCGGTGAAGATCCAGAGATTGCGTCCTTCGGAAATGAGGGAGACTTTCTCGCCTTTCTGCAGTCCGAGGGCCATAAAGCCAGCCGCGTAGATGCGGCCCTCGTCGCGGGTCGCCGCGAAAGAAGTTTCTGTCCATACGCCGTCCACCTTCTCGCGAAGGAAAGTCTTCTGCGCGTATTTGTCGGCATATTTCTCTACGAAGTCGATAATTGTGAGTCTTGGTCGTGATTCCATATATAGTTCTTTTTTATATGTTCAGAGTATGGTTGCTTTTTTATATGTTCAGACTTGGGAAGAGGCCGAAGAGCTGTGCGTCGATCATATTGGTGACCTTGTCGAAGTCCTCCGGACGGTTTCCGAATTTTATGGTGTCGGCATCGACGACGAGCAGCTCGGACGTGTAGCCCGAGATCCAGTCCTCGTAGCGGCGGTTCAGCCCCGTGAGGTACTCGATGCTTATGCCCTGTTCATAGTCGCGTCCCCTCTTCTGGATCTGGGCCACGAGATTCGGGATGGTGGAACGCAGGTAGATCAGCAGGTCGGGCGCTTTCACCAGCGACATCATCAGGTCGAAGAGGTCGGAGTAGTTCTCGAAATCGCGGCTGCTCATAAGACCCATATCGTGGAGGTTCGGAGCGAAGATGCGGGCGTCCTCGTATATGGTGCGGTCCTGTATGATGACCTCGTCGCTCTTCCCGATTTCCACCACGTCCTTGAAGCGCTTGTTCAGGAAATAGACCTGGAGGTTGAACGACCATCTTTCCATATCGTTGTAGAAATCCGCCAGATACGGGTTGAAGTCCACGGATTCGAATCTTGGCGTCCATCCGTAATGTGCTGCGAGCATCTTGGTCAGCGTGGTCTTGCCGCTGCCGATGTTTCCGGCTATAGCTATATGCATATCATATCAATTATCAACCTGCAAATATACCTCTAAATATGTGATTTCTGAAATAAGTGATTCCCGAAAACATACCAAGTCATTTTTTCGTAGTCACTGAATGGTTGATTCCCCGAAATAAACGGCCTTTTTTCATCATCACCGGCCTGGCCGTGATTCCGGAAACGTTCCGGGGCGGTCCGCTGCGGCCTTCACTGCCGGAAAAGACCGAACAGCTCGGCGTCTATCCTGTCGGTTATGGAGGAGAAATCCTCCGGACGGTTCTGGAAGTCGAGCCCGTCCGCGTCTATTATGAGCTTGCGCCCTTCATATCCGGAAATCCATTCCTCGTATCTGGTGTTGAGACCGCTCAGGTACTCGATGCTCATCCCCTGTTCATAATCGCGTCCCCTTTTCTGTATCTGCGACACCAGATGCGGAATGGAGGAGCGCAGATAGATGAGCAGGTCGGGAGCCTTCAACAGCGACATCATCAGACGGAAGAGGTCCATATAGGTCTCAAAATCCCGGTCCGTGAGGTTCCCCAGGTCGTGGTTGTTCGTCACGAAGATGTTCACGCCCTCGAAGATGGTGCGGTCCTGTATGACGGTTTCGCTGCTGCGCGCTATCTCCAGCACATCCTTGAAGCGGCAGGTCAGGAAATAGACTTCGAGGTTGAACGACCAGCGGGGGATGTCCTTGTAATAATCCTCCAGATAAGGGTTGTAGCTGACCGCCTCATATCTGGGCGTCCAGCCGTAGTGCTCTGAGAGCATTCTTGTGAGCGTGGTCTTCCCGCTGCCTATGTTTCCGGCGATTCCGATGTGCATATCCGTACTGTTGGGGGCGTAAAGATAGCACATTTTCCGCAATGTTCCTACGAACTCCGGTATTCCGAAGGCGTCATACCGGTATGGGCCTTGAAGAATTTATAGAATACCGACTGGTTCGGGAAATTCAGCTTATAGACTATCTCCTTGATGGACAGCTCGGAATATTTCAGCAGATTCTTCGCCTCCATAATCACGAAGGCGTCGATCCATTCAGGAGCGGAACGGCCGGTCTGGGCCTTCACGAGCTTGGAGAGGTATTTGGGACTCAGGCAGAGCTTGTCGGCGTAGAAGCCCATATTCCTCTCTTCGTTATGATGTTCCACCACCAGTTTGATGAAGGCGTCGGAAGTCATCTTCGAGCGCACGCTGCCCTTGTCGGCAGTCTTCCGCGCTTCCGAAATCTTTTCCGTCCACAGGTTCCCGAGGTAATAGAATACGGACGAGATCAGGTAGCGCAGAGCGTCGCGCGAGCGGGAAGCTCCGCTGTGGATAAGCTGCCCCGCTATCCTCATATACATCCGGCACATCTCGAACTCTTCCTGGCTGAGGGAGATGCACGGGTTGTCCAGAATGCTGTTGCTCTCACGGTACAGGCTGTTGAAATCCAGACGGATAGTCGTCAGGAATTCGGGAGACATAGCCATTATCACGATGTCCACGTCCTTGATTCCGTTCTCTGCGACCTGCTTCACGCGGCAGATGTTGCCCGGAGTGTTGATGACCAGAGTCCCCCGGCTGACGGTGAAAGCCTTGAGGTTCACCTCCAGATCGACGTCGCTTCCCAGACAGAAATAAGCCATATAGCCGTTGAATCTGAACGGTTTCTTCAGAAACTGCATCCTGTCATCCGAGAGAAGTCCGGCGCCTGTCAGATGCGAAATGATGAAGTCATCTGACAGACTGTCCACTTTGTCAGACGGGAAGAGGGACTTCAGTCCCTTGATGTCCAATGTAAATAGAGGGTCGGCCATATCACGCGGTTTAAAACGTCAGCAAATATGCGAAACTTATTCCATCTTCTGTGGTTCGATTGTCAAAAAAATGTTTTATTCGACCTTTTGACAATAAAAGGGGCTGATTTTTCTTATTTCTCGGGGAAAATATTGTCGATTTGGAGCCAACTTTGCGGTGAGTGCCCGGTGCAAATCCGAAAACGGAATTTGGCAGGATGAAAAGGTAAATAAGGAAAGAATAGATAAAAGATGAAAAGAATCAGATTATGCATCATCGTGTTCGCCACTTTCTGCGGTATGCCTCTCGCTACCGCGCAGCGGACGCTGACTCTTGAGGAATGCCGCAGTCTGGCCCTCGAAAACAGCCGTGACCTCGAACAGGCCGCCACGAAGGTGGAGATGGCCGGCTATGACAGGAAAACAGCTCTTGCCAACTACTTCCCGAACATCTCCGCGACAGGCGCATACATCTATAACAGCAGGAACATTTCGCTCATAAGCGAGGAGCAGTCCGCCATACTGTCGGGTCTGGGCACTACGGTCCAGGGGCAGGTGTCCGGCCTTGCCCAGAGCCTGACACAGGCCATAATGTCGAACCCTTCTGCAGCCGTCGAATATATGAACAGCCCGATGTGGCAGACGGTGCTCGGGACATTGTCGAAGACGGATGTCTCAGAGGCTCTGAATGCTGTCGGCCGTGAAATCGACGATGCGTTCCATCTCGACATAGAGAACGTCTTCGCCGGTGCGGTGAGTCTGCAGCAGCCGATATTTATGGGAGGAAAAATAGTGAACGCGAACCGGATTGCCGCTCTGGCGAAGGAACTTGCCGATGCGCAGTATGACAGTGAGCGCCGCGATGTCCTGCTGAGCGTGGACCAGGCGTACTGGCAGGTCGTTTCCGTAGCCGCGAAACGCGATCTGGCCGAGTCCTACGCAGACCTTCTCCGCTCGATGGAACACGATGTCCGGCTGTCCGCGGACGAGGGCGTCGCCACGTCCTCCGACCTGCTCGCCGTGAAGGTGAAGGCGAATGAAGCCGAGATGCTCCTGACCAAGTCCGCCAACGGACTCGCTCTGGCCAAGATGCTTCTCTGCAAGCTGACGGGACTCGAACTGAATACCCCGATAAAGCTCGCGGACGAGGGGAGCGAAGTCATCGCGCAGCCGCTCTTCGATGCCGACAAGGAATTGGACGAAGTCCTCGCGGACCGTCCGGAAACGCGCAGCCTCTCGCTCGGAGCGGACATCTACGAGCGCAAGGTAGCCGTCGCGCGCGCCGATATGATGCCTAAGCTGGCCTTGACGGCCAATTATCTGGTCAGCAACCCGAGCGTTCTGAACGGCTTCAGCAAGGACTGGGGCGGGATGTTCAGCGCGGGCGTGGTGATGAACATCCCTCTGTTCCACGGCTTCGAGGCTCTGCAGAAGACACGCAAGGCTAAAGCCGAGGCTACGCTCTACCGCAGCAAGTATGATGACGCGTGCGAGATGATCGCCCTGCAGCTCAGTCAGTTGAGGCTGAAGCGCGACGAGGCTTTCAGCAGGCTCCGTATGGCGGAGTCCCATCTGGACAGCGCGGAGGAGAATCTGCGCACCGCGACCATCGGCTTCAACGAAGGAGTCATCGACTCGAATACAGCTCTCGCGGCTCAGACAGCCTGGCTGCAGGCCCACTCGGAGTATATAGACTCCGCAGTCGAGCTGCAGATGACCGCGTCCGGACTCAGGAATGCGGAAGCGAGATAGACAGTTCATCATAATCATCGGAAAATAAACATTACAGATATGGAAAAGGTTAAAAAGAATTACAATCTTGTAATCGGAGTAGTGGCTCTGGTAGTGATAGTGCTGCTGATAGCGCTTGCCGGCTGGCTGGTTTCCAGACCTAAGCCGCTTGTAATCCAGGGCGAAGCGGAAGCTTCAGAGTATCGCGTATCCGGCAAAGTTCCCGGCAGAATAGAGATCCTTATGGTCAGGGAAGGCCAGCAGGTCCACAAGGGCGACACCGTGGCGACCATAGATTCTCCGGAGGTGAAGGCCAAGCTGATGCAGGCCGAAGCCGTGAAGAGGGCCGCCGAGGCACAGCGCAGCAAGGCGGAAAACGGTGCGCGCAGCGAGCAGATAGCCGGAGCATACCAGCTCTGGCAGCAGGCGAAGGTACAGGAGGAAGTTATGAAGAAGTCCTTCGACAGAATCCAGCGCCTGTATGACCAGAACGTGGTTTCCGCCCAGAAATATGATGAGGTGAAAGCGAAATACGACGCTTCCGCGGCCCAGAGCGCGGCGGCTGAAAGTCAGTATCAGATGGCTCTCAACGGCGCGCGCGCAGAGGACAAGGCGACTGCTGCGGCCCTGGTGAACCAGGCCTCCGGCGCCCTCGCCGAGGTGGAGTCCTATCTTTCCGAACTTTACCTCACCTCCCCGGCTGACGGTGTCATTTCCGCCATCTATCCGAAAACCGGCGAACTCGTGGGTCAGGGTTCCCCTGTGATGAGTGTTCTCGACCTGAACGACGCGTGGTTCACCTTCAATATCCGCGAGGACTATCTCCACTCTATGAAGACCGGAGACAAGATCAGCGTGAGCATTCCGGCTCTGGATGATGCGGTCTGCACCGCCACCGTCACTTACATCGCGGTACGCGAGTCCTATGCCACTTGGAAGGCAACGAAGGAGACCGGCCAGTATGATGCGAAGACCTTCGAGGTCCGCGCGGTTCCGGACACTGTCCCTGAAGGTCTGCGCCCGGGTATGACGGTGTTACTTAAAAAATAATCAGAGATGAGTTCGTGGTCACAGATAAGGACGGTCATCAGACGCGAGATAGGAATCTGGATCAAGAGGCCCATCTATGTGGTGGGTTCTCTCCTGACCATCGTCTTCTGTACCGTGTTCTTCCTGACTTTCCTCAAGGATGGTCTGCCGTCCGACCTGCCCATAGGCGTGGTGGATTCGGACCGTTCCACATTCTCGAGAAACTTCACCGCCCAGCTTGACGCCACGCAGCTCGGGGAGGTCATCCGGTACGATGATTTCGCTTCGGCCAGAAGCGCTATGCAGAAGGGCGAGATCACATCCTTCTGCCTGATTCCCGAGAATATGTATGCCGACGTGCAGGCCGGCCGTCAGCCTACGATGACTTTCTATGTGAACGGACTGTACTTCGTGGGAGGCGCTCTGGCCTGGAAGGATCTGCTCACTATGACGAACCTCACGGGGGGAGCCATAAAGCGTCAGGTCCTGAGAGCCAAGGGTATGAACGAGACTCAGATGCAGGGACTCCTCAGGCCGGTGGACATAGATACGCATCAGATAGGAAATATGATGACGGACTATGGGGTGTATCTGACGAACAGCCTGCTCCCCGGCATCCTGGAGATGATAGTCATACTGATAGTGGTGTATTCTCTGGGTACGGAGCTCAAATACGGGACTTCGCGCCATCTTCTGGAGAAGTCCGGGATGTCCATCACGCGGGCTCTCGCGGGGAAACTGATTGTCTATACGCTGTATTTCTCCGTCATAGGCATCATAATGATGCTGATCCTGTATCACTGGATGCATTTCCCGATGCAGGGTTCCATCTGGAATATGTTCCTTGCCATAGTGCTGCTGGTGCTCGCGAGCGAGGGAGTCGCGGTCTTCATCATAGGCCTGCTCCCGGTTCTGCGCTTCGCGGTCAGCGTGTCGGCCATCTACAGCATACTCGGATTCTCATTGGCGGGGTTCACCCTGCCGGTGGAAACGATGATGCCGTGGCTGCAGGGATTGGCCGCAGCGTTCCCGCTGCGGCACTACTACCTCTTCTTCGTGCAGGAGAGTATGTTCGGCGCGGGCTTCGCGGGCTGGTGGACTCAGGTCATCTGGCTGCTGGCGTTCCTGCTGCCGCCGCTTGCCGTGCTGCCACGTCTGAAGAATGCCTACATCTATCAGAATTACGCTAAAAATTAGAAGGTTATGAGTTTCGTAAAGACTTGGTTACATAATTTCCTGAACATTATGCTCCACGAACTGCGGGGCATTTTCAAGGATGTCGGAGTGCTCATCATCTTCTTCGTGGGCGGATTGGGCTATCCGATAGTGTACAGCCTCGTGTACCATAACGGCATACTCGAAGACACTCCGATCGCGGTCGTGGATGACAGCGCGGATCCCTACTCCCGCCGCTACATACGCGAGCTGGACGCGACGCGCGAAGTATCGGTCGCCTACAGCTGCGTGAATATGGAAGAGGCCCGAAGTCTTCTGCAGAAGCGGAAAGTGAACGGCATAGTCTATTTCCCGCGCGACTTCGGCGAGAAGGTCGTACGCGGAGAGACCGCCAAACTCAGCATCTATGCGGATATGAGCAGCTTCCTCTATTACAAGAACCTGCTTATGGGCGCGAACTTCGTGATGCTGGACGAGATCAAGAACATTCAGATCGAGCGATTCTCCGCTGCGGGCTATTCGGGACAGACGCTCTCGCAGCTCGTGGAGCCGATGAAGTACGAGGACAATAATCCTTATAACCGCGCTTTCTCCTACGGAATCTTCTTCCTGTCAGCCGCGCTTCTGCTTGTGA
This sequence comes from Bulleidia sp., assembly GCA_963656985.1. Lineage (GTDB taxonomy): Bacteria > Bacteroidota > Bacteroidia > Bacteroidales > UBA932 > Cryptobacteroides. The sequence continues at coordinate 10,827 of CAVKLO010000012.1, forward strand.
TTCAGCAGACTATGTTCTACGGGATGTCTCTGCGGGCCGGCACTATGCGGGAAGAGAGCCATAGCCCCGCGCTGCTGCCTTCTGTAGTGGAGGGGTCCGGAGTCGGGAGAGTCGTGCTGGGCAGGGGAGCGGCATATTGGCTGCTGTATATGGGTATAGGAATGTATATCGCCTATATAGTGCCCGCAGCTTTCGGTCTGCCTCAGAGGGGCGATTTCTGGGATATCTTCATCCTGCTGCTCTTCTTCATCACCGACTGCGTGCTTTTCTGCTCCACCTGGAGCTCGCTCATAACGCGGCGTGAGACGGTGTTCATACTGTTTCTCTTTATGTCGCCCGTCGCGCTCTTCCTTACGGGATTCTCCTGGCCGACCAGCGCATTCCCGGCTTTCTGGAAGTATTTCTCCTATATCTTCCCGTCCACTTTCGGCTGTCAGGCTTTCATAAACCTGAATACCGCGGGCGGAGATCTCTCCACCGTGCGGGATCTGATTGCGGCGCTTGCCGTCCAGACCATAGTTTACTATGTCCTATCCAGCGTGGCCATCTATGTGGAGAACTGGATTATCCGCCACAAGGAGCTTCTTCAGCAGAAACGCACTCTCGTTGAGGCGAGAATCGGAAGAGGTCTCGGCGACCGCGTAAGTATGGACCTGTAATTCCTTTCGGGAATCGGGTATCTGCGCGGAAAAGCGCAAATATTCAGTTTTTGACTCCAAAAGTTCACCAAGTTCGTTTTTTTGCGTAACTTAGTGGGCTTTTTGGTAGTTTGTCGCGGACGGGCCGCCCCGAATGGCCCTCCGGGAGACCGCGGACTCCCGTAACGGTGTATATACTAACTAATGATTAAGGATATGACTAAAAAACAGACCAATGTCGTGGCGATTGTGACGATGTGCTTCATCTTCGCTATGATATCCTTCGTTACCAATATGGCCGCCCCATTCGGTAACATCTGGAAGGGAAACTACAGCTGGGCGGGTATGATGGGCAATATGATGAACTTCGCCGCCTATCTCTTTATGGGTATCCCCGCAGGCAAGATGCTGGTGAAGGTCGGATATAAGAAGACCACCCTCATAGCCCTCGCGGTAGGCTTCATAGGAATGACGGTCCAGTGGCTCTCCAGCCGCGCCTTCCTCGGCGGCTCGGCGATATATGTCTATCTGCTCGGCGCATTCATCTGCGGTTTCTGCGTATGTATGCTTAATACCGTAGTGAACCCTATGCTGAACATCCTCGGCGGCGGCGGCAACAGGGGTAACCAGTACATCCAGATCGGAGGCACTATGAACTCCCTCGCCGGCACCCTCACTCCGCTTCTCGTAGGTCTTCTCATCGGCACCGTTTCCGCCGAAACCAGAATGAGCGATGTCGCCCCTCTGCTCTTCATCGCGATGGGCGTGTTCGCCGTGGCGTTCATCATCATATCTTTCGTAAGCATTCCGGAGCCGGCCGCAGAGCGCAAGAATGTCAAGTACGAGCACAGCGCCTGGAGTTTCCGCCACTGCGTCCTCGGTATCGTGGGCATCTTCTTCTATGTGGGCATCGAGGTGGGTATCCCGGCTCAGCTTAACTTCTACCTCTCCGACCCTTCCGAAAGGGGTGCCGGCATCCTTCTGAACGGAGCCGCCATCGGCGGCGCCATAGCGGCCGTCTACTGGCTGCTTATGATGGTGGGCCGCATCTGCAGTTCGGCCATCTCCGGAAAGGTGAGCACCCGTACCCAGCTCATAGCCGTATCTTCGCTTGCCATCGCGCTTGTGGTCATCGCCATCTTCCTTCCGAAGACGGTCACCGTCTCTATGCCGGGCTATAGCGCCGGCGAGGGCTTCGCTATGTTCCAGGTTCCGGCGAGCGCGCTTCTGCTCGTCCTCTGCGGTCTTTGCACCTCACTGATGTGGGGCGGCATCTTCAATCTTTCCACAGAAGGCCTGGGCAAATACACCGAGCAGGCTTCCGGCATATTTATGATGATGGTGGTCGGCGGCGGCATAATG
>CAVKLO010000013.1:0-8836 GCA_963656985.1 Bulleidia sp.
ATACCGGAGTTGGTAGGCATATTCGTGAAGAACACGAGAGGCAGACGGCCGGAGAAGAAACCGGTGCCGCCGCGAACCTTGAGGCTCTTGTCGCCGAGTACATCCCAGGTGAAGCCTACACGAGGAGAAACCGTCACGTTCGCTCCCGGCCACTTGCCGGTGTCGATATGACGCCCGTCATAGTCAAGGTCATAGATCGCCTTGTTCGTCATAATGTCCTTGTTGCTGAAGAACAGCCCGTCGAGACGCACACCGTAGGTGAGCTTGAAGTTGTCGTTTACAGACCAGTCGTCCTGTCCGTAGACGCCGGCCTTGTAGAAACGCACGCGTGCGGCCGGGCTTGCCTCGCCGTCATAACCGTAAGTAAGGCAGACGATCTCGGGGGCGGCTCCGTTCAGGAAGTCGTCGAGGGACTTGTAGCGGTAATAACCGGTACCGTTGCGCATATAGCTGTTGTCGGCCATCTGATATTCGTAGCTCGCGCCGAACATCACCTTATGCGTGCCGTTATACCAGGTAAGGTCGTCCTTGATGTTCATAACGTTGTTATGCACACCGTTGTTCCAGGTGAAAAGCTCGTATCCGAGAGCCATATATGTCCTGGTGCCGTCGGCGTCGGTCGTTCCGTCATAGGACTTCTGGCCGCCGTCCAGAATGTCGATGAACGGGAATTCCGAAGAATTGGTCCCGCGGACATCGTCAAGCTGTGAATAAGTGGCGAGGAACTGGTTGCTGAGCTTGTCGCTGAGACGGCTGTTGAGGTCGAGCGACCAGGTGTTCACGAGGTTGTCCTGGGAGTACATCGCGTTCGCGAAGGACATCGAGTAGAGGGATGTACGGCTGGAGGCGGAACGTGAACCGCCGTCCATCGAAGAACCGTTCGGAGCGTTCCAGGCCTTGTTCAGAGTGTGGTTGTAACGGAGCGCGAGCTTGTGCTTGTCGCTGATGTTCCAGTCGATGCGGGCGAGGATCTTGCGGTTGCTCTCGTCTGCCGGGAAGTCAGTCCAGGAACCCGTGTCGTATCCGTACTTGGTCTTCACGAACTCGGAAACCTTCTTGAGGTCGGAGAGTTTGGTGCGGGAAAGATACTGGTCGGAATCGCCTATGCCGTCGGAAGAGCCTCTCCAGCGGTTCGCCACGGTAGGGGTCTTGGTGCCCTCGTAGTTCACGAAGAAGAAGAGCTTGTTCTTGACGATCGGGCCGCCGAGGGTGACGCCGTAGATGGTGTTGCGGTCCTTGTCGCGCGCACCGGAAATGGTCTCGCCCTCCACGGAGTCACCGCGCATATTCTCGTTGCGGTGATATACGTAGGCGGTACCCTTGAAGGTGTTCGTACCGGACTTGGTGATGGCGTTCACGCCGCCGCCGATGAAGTTCGTCTGGCGTACATCGTAAGGGGAGATGACCACCTGAAGCTCCTCGATGGCGTCGATGGAGATAGGGTTGCCGCCGCCCGGAAGATTCGAGCTGAGACCGAAGTTGTTGTTGAAGTTGGCGCCGTCCACGGTGAAATTGGCCGTACGGCCGTCAGCTCCGGCGAAGCTCATCCCGTTTCCGCCGTATGGCGAGAGTCTGGTGACGTCGGAGATGCTTCTGCTGACGGTAGGAAGAGAGGTTATCTGCTTGTTGTTTATGTTTGTGGCAGCACCTGTCTTCTCGACAGCGAACTTGGAATTTGCCGTAGATATTACCACTGACTCCGAAAGCATCTGCTTGTCATCCTGCAGAGTGGCGCTGAGGCTGTAAGGCTCGGCGAGCTGGAGGGTGATGTCAGTGTAGGTAACGGTCTGATAACCGAGGCAGCTGACCTCTACAGAGTAAGGACCGCCGGAACGCATACCGTTTATGAAGTAACGGCCTTCAGCGTTCACGACTGCAAAATACTGAGTACCCGATGGGGTGTGGACAGCGACGACTGTCGCACCGGGGATAGGTTCTCCGCTGGCGTCGGCAACCTTGCCGTTCAGCGAAGATGTAGTCACCTGCGCGGACGCAGACACAACAAAAGACACTACTGCCAGAGCTGACAGCAGGATTTTGAAGAATTTGTGCATAATATCTATAAGTTTGAACAGTAAATTTCCGGCAGCAAAGTTACGCAAAAATTCGATGTCCGAAAATAATATTCGTTTTAGTAACTAAAATTTAACATTCCCCGGAAGCTGCGGCTCCGGCGGGCTGCTTCGACAGACTCCGGCGGGCTGCTTCGACAGACTCCGGCGGGCTGCTTCGACAGGCTCCGCCGCGCCCGCCGCCGCACTTTCGCGAAAAAAAGCTTGCAGATGAGAGGGAATCTGCATACCTTTGCGCCCACGTGAATGTGGAGAGATTTGCTTGCTTGCAACCACACTAAAAAATGCTAAAAAACCATATCTTTTTTGGTGTATCTCCACGTAGCGCGGACGTTGGAGTTTTTTTTATTTTTACACATTATGAACTATTTGTTTACTAGCGAGTCAGTATCCGAAGGACATCCGGATAAAGTTTCGGACCAGATTTCAGATGCCATACTCGATGAGTTCCTGCGTCAGGATCCCGAGGCCAGAGTGGCCTGCGAGACCTTCTGCAGCACAGGTCTGGTGGTCGTAGGCGGTGAAGTTCGTTCAGAAGACGCTTACGTGGACATCCAGCACGTCGTGCGCGATGTCATAAACCGCATCGGCTACGACAAGGCCGACTATATGTTCAGCGGCGACAGCTGCGGCGTGCTCAGCGCCATCCACGAGCAGAGCGCCGACATCAGCCGGGGCGTGATCCGGCAGACCGAGGATGAGCAGGGCGCCGGCGACCAGGGTATGATGTTCGGCTACGCCTGCCGCGACACCGAGGAGTATATGCCTCTGCCGCTCGCGCTCTCGCACCGCACGCTCCAGGTATTGGCGGGAATCCGCCGCGAGGGCAAGCTTATGCCTTACCTGCGTCCCGACTCGAAGTCGCAGTACACCATAGAGTATGACGGGCACAACGTTCCGCAGCGCGTACACACGATAGTGCTCTCCACCCAGCACGACGAGTTCGACAGCGACGAGGCTATGCACGGGCGCATCACCCGCGACATGCGCGAGATTCTGCTTCCGCTCCTGATGAAGACCCTGCCGGCTCAGACGGCGGAGCTTTTCAGGCACGAGCCTCGCATCCTGGTGAACCCTACGGGCAAATTCGTCATCGGCGGACCTGCCGGCGACACCGGTCTGACCGGGCGCAAGATCATCGTGGACACCTACGGCGGCAAGGGTGCGCACGGCGGCGGAGCGTTCTCCGGCAAGGACCCGTCCAAGGTGGACCGCAGCGCGGCGTACGCGGCCCGCTGGATAGCTAAGAATATGGTGGCCGCCGGCGTGGCCGACGAGATGCTCGTGCAGCTCTCCTACGCCATCGGAGTGGCGGAACCGGTCAGCATCTACGTGGACACACGCGGGACTTCGCGTTTCGCCGACGCGCAGATCGCCAGCAGGATCTCTGAACTTTTCGACCTGCGTCCTTCGAAGATCATCAGCCGCTTCGGCCTGAAGAACCCGATCTACGAACCGACCGCCAGCTACGGCCATTTCGGGCGCAAGCCTTATAAGAAGACGATGACGCTCATCCGGGGCGGCAAGACCGTGGAGCGCGAGGTGGAATTCTTCGGCTGGGAAAAACTCGACGCCGTAAGCAACATCCGCGAGGCCTTCGGCATCTGATATGCAGCAGTTCCGGCGGCCGCTTCCGCGTCCAATCCTTCTGCGTCCGAGTGACTGACCGCCGGGACGGACAGGGCGGGAAAGCCCGCGCAATATGAAATAGGGATCACACTCAAAGAGCTACTTATGCCTAAAGCGAAGAGCAGCATACAGATAAAGAACCGCAGGGCCTCGTTCGACTACGAGTTTCTGGAGAACTACACTGCGGGCATCGTGCTCGTTGGGACTGAAATCAAGTCCCTGCGCGCGGGCAAGGCGTCCCTGTCGGACGCGTACTGCTATTTCTCGAACGGCGAGCTCTATGTGCGCGGGATGAATATATCCACCTACTTCTGGGGTTCGTGGAATGTCCACGAACCCGCCCGCGACAGAAAACTCCTGCTCACGCGGCGCGAGCTGCGTCACCTTCAGCAGGCAGTGAAGCTCAAGGGACTCACGATAGTGGCCGTCCGCGCCTACATCGCGGACAATGGCTACGCGAAGCTCCACATCGCTCTCGCGAAAGGCAAGCACGAGTACGACAAGCGTCAGAGTATCAAGGAAAAAGACATCCGCCGCGAGATGGACAGGGGGTAGGTCGTTCCGGCAGGAGCGACGAGCGTTCTGCAAGCTTATCGGCCACGTTCGGGGCGGGGTATCATCAGCCGCGCCCGGCGAGGTATCGTCGGCCGCAAGGCCGGGGACGCACTCATTGGCCGCAAGGCCGGGAAAAATCACTTATGCCCGAACGAGCGGCGCGGGCCCTCGACTCCCCGCCAGTAGGCTGCGTCGAAGTCGGGATATTCGAACGCCCCCTCCCGGTCGAGGCAGAAACACAGATAGGTGATCTTGCAGCCCTGGTCGAGGAACATCTTCTCGTAGAAAGTCTGAACCTCATAGAGGGACGCTATTTCATCTTCCGGCATATCTGCGGACGGAGCTGAGAAAAGGCTCTGCGCGGGAGTGCCGTAGAGGTCTTCCGTACAGGCGAGAATCTTCAGGCCGTTCTTCTCGACCACGGCTTTCGTGTACTGATGCAGGAAGATGCTGTCGGTCTTGAGATGAATCAAGCCGCCCGGAGCGAGGAACTTGCGATAGCGCTCCAGAAACAGCGGCGAAGTCAGGCGTGAATTCTCGCTCTTCATCTGTGGGTCGGAGAATGTCAGCCAGATCCGCGAAATCTCGGAAGGCGCGAAGAAGGCGGTGATGAATTCGATGCGGGTGCGAAGGAACGCTACATTGTCCAGAGCGTGCTCGTGGGCATACTTGGCCCCCTTCCAGAGGCGTGCGCCCTTGATGTCCACACCTATATAATTCCGCGTAGGGATGCTGCGGGAAAGGTCGATGGTGTATTCCCCCTTTCCGCAGCCCAGCTCGAGGACTATCGGCTGACTCTCCTCGAACATCCTCTCGTTCCAGGCTCCCTTTATCTCGTGGTCGCGAAGCGCGAAGTATCCATCCTGCAGAAGTTCCTCGGATGAAGGCTGGAGAAGACAGGCAAAGCCTTCATTCTCCGCGAATTTTCTTAATTTGTCGTGTCCCATCGCTATAGTTCCTCTCTCTTGCATATGATCCCCCAGCCGCGCAGGTCGCGGACCGGCTCTGTCTGCCCGAGGGTCAGAGTCCAGAGGCCGCGCTCCACGGGAACCAGACCGCTGCGGTACGGCAGCAGGCACTGGAGGGAAAAGAATCCGTCTTCGCGGCTGCTTTCCGCGAAGGAAAAATATACGTTCTCGCTGTAGTCGCCTCCGGACGGAGAGGTCCAGACCATCCGGAGCCTGACGCCCTCCGGGGCGTCCGGTCTCTGATGGTTCCCGTCGAGGCGGGTATATAGGCTGATGTCATAACAGGCGGCGGAGTCAGACATATCCACCTCGAAACTGTAGATTCCCTCGCGGGCACAGTCTTCACGAAGTATGAACCTTTCCGTCACCGTCGGCCTGGTGCAGGACGGCAGTAAAGTCAGGACAAAGAGGAGGATTGCCGGGAGGTGCCGCATCTGTGGATGGTGAAAAAAAAAGCCGGTCAGGTTTTGTGAAGTCACTTACTCTGAGGTCTTCGGAGTCTCGGCACGAGACGCTTCGCCCCTGTTTCCCCGGGCCTTGCCGCCGCTTCGGTCGGAGCGGGCGTCGCTTCGGCCTTCACCTCGGCGGCCGTCTCTGCGGCCGTCTCTGCGGCCGTCGCGTCTGTCGGAAGGACGGGCATCCCGGCCCGACGTCTTCGCTGCGGCATCTCTTCCTCCCTCATCGCGCCCGGATGTCTTCGCTGCTGCATCACGGCCACCCTCGGTGCGCTCTGTTGTCTTCGCTGCCGCGTCACGTCCACCCTCGGTGCGCCTGCGGCCGTTATCCGGCTTGGAACGGCGACGCTTCCTGCGGCGGTCGGTATTGTCGAAACGCGAGATGCTGTCATCCCCCACCGCCGAAATGAACTCGGGTTTCGACGGCTCCGGCTCCAGCTTCAGACTCTCCGGCTTGACGCCTTCGGCATTCATCTCCTGGACATTCCGGACTTCCTCCGCATCGAGCGGATAGATTTCTGAAAGCGAGTGCTTGTCATAGGAGAAATACATAAGCTCCTTCAGGATATCCGTTTTCACCAGATAAGCCGGGCCGTCCTCGAACTGGAGCGGCTCGGTGACTTTCGGAAGCCTGGACTGCGCGTCCATATAAGTGGCGACTTCGTAATTCAGACAGCACTTGAGCTTGCCGCATTGGCCGGCGAGCTTCTGCGGGTTCAGCGAGAGATCCTGCACACGCGCCGCCGAAGTGCTGATGGACTGGAAATTGGTGACGTAATTCGCGCAGCAGAGCTCGCGGCCGCAGACACCCAGACCTCCGATGAGACCGGCCTCCTGACGCGCACCGATCTGCTTCATCTCGATGCGGATGCGGAACTCCTCCGCATACACCTTGATGAGCTGGCGGAAATCCACGCGCCCGTCCGCGATGTAGTAGAAAATCGCCTTGGTGCCGTCGCCCTGGAACTCCACGTCTCCTATTTTCATCTCGAGTCCGAGCTCGGCGGCGAGGCGGCGGGCCTTTATCATAGTCTCCTGCTCGCGGGCGATGGCTTCCTGCCACTTCTCGATGTCGAAAGCGCGGGCCTTGCGATAGATTTTCTTGAATTCCGACTTGGTCGGATCGACCCCCTTGCTCTGCATCTGCTTGCCCACCACGGGTCCTTCGAGCGTCACTATGCCCAGGTCGTGCCCCGTAGCGGCCTCCACCACGACGAGGTCTCCGAGCTTTACGTTCTGGCCCGAAGCGTTTATGTAGAAGCCCTTGCGCGTATTCTTGAAGCGGACCTCGAAAATGTCCCTGTACTCGGGCTGCGACACTCCGTGCAGCCAGTCGTGGTCCTTGAGCTTGCAGCAGCCCTCGCGGTAAACGCAGTTCAGCTCGCCGGACTCCTCGTCCCTCTGAACGGTACAGCCTCGGTTGCAGTCGAACTGTATAGATTCTACTTTACTGTCCATAAGATGGAATATAGTTTATTCACGAGGTCGCAGAAGAGGATTTTAAGGTTTATGTTCCTCCCGATGAGCATATGGCTCCTGTCGAGCAGCGGCAGGACGGCACGTGGGAAGTTCCTGCGGCAGCGCGAAGCGATCGCGCCCAGACACTCTTTCTCACGCAGACTCATTCCGGCCAGACTCTCCATCCCCTGCTGAAGCAGGAAAACCTTTCTGAGGGCCTCGCTTGCAAATTTACAAAAAGCTTTGGCTTTCTCGCGCGAGGGCTGCGCGGAAAGTTCTTCGGCTATGTCCTGGGCGGCGCAGAGATCTTTTCTCAGCAGCGCATCCATAAGGGAGACGAAACTCTCAAGCTCCGCTCCGGCATTCTCCTCATCCGACAGACTCCGCAGTGCGACTCCGACGCTTCCCCCCGAAAGAGCGGCAGCCTCCGCAGCCTCTTCGGCAGTCTTTCCGAAACGCTCCGTGAGCACCCCGGCCACCTCATCCTTCGACAGTGGAGCCAGACGGATGCACTCGCAGCGCGAAGAAATAGTCGTGAGCACCTTGTCCGCCGCGTGCGTGACGAGAATGAACTGAGTCTTCTCCGGCGGCTCCTCGATACTCTTCAGCAGACGATTCGCCGTATCCGCGTTCATCTTCTCCGGCAGATAGATGACCACCGCCCGGTAGCCTCCCTCCAGCGAGCTGAGACTCAGCCGGTCCCGCAGAATTTTAGCCTCCTGCACCGCGATGAGCGAAGACTTGCCGTCGAGAGCGAGCGCATCATTGAGATCGCTTTCGAGGAAATAAGGGTTGGCGCTCACAAGTTCCCGCCAATACTGCATATAGCTGTCCGAGGTCGGTTTGTCGCTGCCCGCCTTCGGTCCGGACGCCACCGGAAAGATGAAGCTCACATCCGGATGGATGAGCCTCTCCACCCTCGTAGTCCCCATAAGGTCCGAGAGGAAAGCAAGCGCGAGCCCCACGGCTCCGCAGCCGTCATTCTCATAGAACATTATGGCGTGCGGAACCTTTCCGCGCCCGATCATCGAAGCGAGCGCGTCCCTGACGTGGTCATTTCCTGCTATTTGCGAGAGTGATGTCATTGTCCCTTTTGTTCAGTGATTCCCGAAAAAACTTTTTTCACCATCACTTGCGCGGTCGCCCGCATCCCGTGGGGCGGCCCCTCATCTGTTTCTTCCGGCGGAATACTCCGCCAATGCTATGAGATGCCTCCTCGCCTGCGAGTCCCGCAGCGGCGAGAGAGCCCCGACAGCCTCGTCCACATAGTCCCGCAGCCGTCTGCGGGCGTAATCCAGACCACCGAACTCATCCACGAAGCCGAGCACGAGTGAGCGGTCCTCCTCGCTGTCCGCTGCACTGCGCACTGCCGCACGGATCCGCCTTTCGGTCTTCTCGTCCGCCGAAGAGAGCGCCCCGAGCAGGGGCATCGTGATCTTCCGTTCCCTGAGATCCTGCCCTACGGGCTTTCCTAAATCTCCGCCCGCATAGTCGAGGATGTCGTCCTGTATCTGGAAGGCTATCCCCAGAGCCTTCGCGTAGCGGCGCATAATCTCCTCGTCCCGAGGCGAAGCGTCCACCGACTTGGCGGCTGCGACGCAGGCCGTGACGAAGAGAGACGCTGTCTTGCAGTAGATTATCCTCAGATAATCCTCCTCCGTGGTGTCATCGCTCCCGGCTTTCTGAAGCTGGAACATCT
>CAVKLO010000013.1:8846-12463 GCA_963656985.1 Bulleidia sp.
AGCCTGCGCCTTTCGGCCGAAAGCACCTCGTCCACGGCCCTCACGAGCCAGAAATCCCCTACCAGAACGGCTGCGGTGCCGCCCAGAAGCGACATTACGGTCGGCGCTCCCCTGCGGGTGTCACTGCGGTCAGCCACATCGTCGTGAAGGAGCGTGGCGTTATGCAGCAGCTCCGCTGCGGCGGCATAACGGATGCTGTCCTCGGGAAGCGGCCCGCCCCCGGAGGAGAGGGATCTTGCCGACAGCAGCGAAAGCATCGGGCGGAGTTTCTTTCCGCCGTGCTCCAGAATGGAGGCGTTGATGCTGCCCAGAAGCTCTATGTCCGTAACGAGCGCACGCTCGATCCTTGCGCAGCAGCGCTCCCAGTCCCGCCCCAGATAGCCGATGACTTCCGCTCTTTTCATTATGGTCTTCAGATAAGTCCCGCGAACTCCTCCACGGTCTTCGGGAAAGCGATGAGCGTGAGAGTATGCTCATCCACCATCCCTTTCTCGAGAAAATGGTTCAGAATGGCCTTCACAGGCTCATAGAATCCGTCTATGTCCAGCGCGATGACCTTTCCCGCATACTGCCCGAGCTTCGCGAGGGTGAGCGTCTCGAAAAGCTCGTCCATAGTCCCGACGCCGCCCGGAAGAGCCACGGCTAGAGAAGTCCCCTCACGCATCTTCTCCTTCCGCTCGGACATCGTGTCCGTCCAGATGAGCTGCGAAAGACGGGGATGCTGAAGCCCCGTCATAAAACGCGGAAGCACGCCGATATTCGGCGCACCGCACTCTGTCGCGGTATCCGCCACCACATTCATAGTGCCTCGGAAAGACCCCCCGGAAACTATCCCGTAACCTTTGGAACAGGCTGCGCGGACGGCTTCCCGCGCAGCCCTGTTATACTTTTCATCTATGCCCGAACAGGACGAGCAGAAGAAAACGGCTTTTTTGTCGAACATCCCCGGGCGCTAAAAGAATATGGCGGCAGAAATGGCCACACCCGTGAATCCCTTCTTCTCGGAGACGCTTTCCTTAATCTGGTCCGTGTACTGGTCTATCTTGCAGTTCTCGAAGTTCCAGAAGTATTTGACGCTGAGCTGAATCCTCTGCAGAGCAGTCACGCCGAAACCCAGAGAGAAACCATACTCCCAGCGGCTGTCCAGTTCGGACAGGTCTATGGAGCCTTTCGTAGATACGCTTGCGACACCGGCTTTCCAGTCACCGCTGACCGCATAGCCTACGTAAGGTTCCGCAAACACATAAGGTTTGGCGACAAGCAGGTCCACGCCCCACTGAAGCTGTACCGGAACCTCCACATAACCCATCGTGGCCTTGAAGTCCGCCAGACCTCCGATCTTGTCGAAAGAGGTGCCCTTCACATTGTAGATTATCTCGGGCTGAACGGCGAAGCCGAGAATCAGCGGCTGATTATAGGCGAGACCTATGTGGTACTGGGCCACGGATGACTTCTCGATATTCTTGAGTTTAAGCTCGGACGAAGTGAAACCGCCCACGATGCCGACCTTCTGGGCCGACGCGCAGACGCAGGCGAACAGCGCCGCCGCGATGATGAGTATTTTTTTCATAAGCTGTTAAATAAGTTTATCCAGAATGTCTGTAATCTCCTTCTTGGAAACCAGGCCGACAAGTTTGTCCACCTGCTGTCCGCCCTTGAAGAAGATGAGGGTGGGGATATTTCTGATGCGGTACTGCATCGCGACCTCGTCGGAATCGTCCACATTGCATTTGGCCACTACTGCGCGGCCCTCATACTCGTGCGCGATTTCGTCCACCGTAGGAGAGAGCATCCGGCACGGTCCGCACCAGGTAGCCCAGAAATCGACCAGCACCGGCTGATCTGAAGACAGTATCTCAGAAAAATTAGAGTTGGTAACGACTTTTTCCATAACGTATAAATATAAAAACAATCCGGGCACAAAGATAATGTTTTTTATGCTCGGATTGCAAAAGTCGGCAAGTTTCTAAAGAGACGCTTCTATACTCCAGACGAACGCCCGCAGACCCAGTGCCGGGGTCATTTCATCCATTTCCTTGAGTTTCGTGAGGATGTCCCCGACCGCCTTGTCCTCCACTATGGAGAGGATGGCGAAGTTCTGCTCGGGCCAGGCGTGGTTTCCGTAACGCGGGATTCCCGTCAGGCTTCCCCGCCCCTGGACGTCACTCCAGCGGGTGAACCCCCTCTGGCCCAGAGACTCGAGGACCTCGGCGATTTCCTCGCCGTAGGCCTGGTTATATGATATGAACAATGCTTTCATAACGCGTAATTCTTTATATGTTTATTTGGCCTTCAGCGCTTTCGCCGCCTTCCGTGCCTTTCTTTTCTCCTGACGCAGGGCCAGGGAGCAGTAGATGGTCGGGATGAGCACGAGGGTCACGAGAGTGGATACGCTCAGACCCCAGCATACCGTGACACCGAGCGAGTTCCACATCGCGGCGCCTTCACCGTGTCCCACGGCCATAGGAACCATACCGAGTACGGTGGTCAGCGTGGTCATAAGGATAGGACGGAGACGGCTGCGGGCCGCGGTCACGGAAGACTCGATTACGCCCATACCCCTTTCGCGGCAGAGAATGGTGTAGTCGATGAGCACGATACCGTTCTTCACCACGATACCCAGAAGGATGATGATGCCGATCATACCCATAACTCCCATAGCGGTTCCAGTCACTCCGAGACCTATCAGTACGCCCACGGCGGCGAAAGGAACGGAGAACATTATCACGAACGGACTCATAAACGACTCGAACTGCGAGGCCATCACCATATAAACCATAAGGATTATGAGTACGATCAGAATGATCATATCGGAGAACATATCCTGCTGGTCCTCATAGTCTCCCGCGATGACCGCCGTAAGTTCGGTAGGGATCTCCACGGTGTTTATGATCTGCTGCGCAGCCTCCACGGCCTCGCTGAGGGCTACGCCTCTGGAGGCGATGCCGGACACGGTTATGACGCGCGAACGGTCCTTGCGCTCGATGGTAGGAGGCACGCTGGACTCGACCACCCTGCCGAGTTCCTTTACGCGTACCGGCTTGCCGGAAGCGTTATAGACAATGACGTTCTCGAGGTCCTCCACGCTGGTGCGGAATTCCGGAGCATAGCGCACGCGGATATTGTACTCCTCTCCGTCCTCACGGTAGAACGAGCCTACGGAGCCGCTTATGGCCGCGCTGAACGCGCTGCCCACAGTCGTGGAATTGAGCCCGTTCAGGGCGAGCTTCGTCCTGTCCAGGTCGAGCTGGTATTCAGGAGTATATTCATCGCGGCTGACCGTCACCTGACGGTATTGAGGAGATTCCGACATCCGGGTGAGAATGTCGTTCGCCACACGGTCGGTGGTGGCGAAGTCGTAACCGTAAATCTCGACATCCACACTGGTCGAGCCACCCATACCCATACCGCCTTCAGTCACCATAGCCTTCTTTATCTCCGGATACTGGCGGAAAATGCCGCGGAAGACATCGGCGATTTCAGAAGCGCTGCGCTCACGGGTGGACATACTGCCGAGGTTCACGTTCATCGATATGACATTCGAGCCGTTCGTGCGCATACTCGCGAAGGTGTTGTCGGAATCGGCCTGGCCGTAGGTGAAGCTGCACTGTACGATC
>CAVKLO010000014.1:0-3653 GCA_963656985.1 Bulleidia sp.
ATCCCATACCTCATCGCGAGGGGAACGACGCCGGCGATGACTATGAAGATGACGAAAGGTGGTTCGACCCGGACTACAGCTGGTATGGGAATTAATTCTTAAATTAGGAGAAAAGGGGCTGAGGCCCCTTTTCTCCCTGTCCTTAATAGAAATGAACACTTATCTTGGGCTTGACCTTGGCGGAACCAAACTTCTCGTCGGAGAAGTGGACAGCTATGGCAACATCTTGAAATACAAACAGTACGAATCCGGCTTCTTCAACCAGCAAGCCGCAGTCCAGATTATCGGAAACGCTCTGGACGACTACATTTCCTCCGTCGGATGGGCGGGAGAACAGCCTCCCGCAGCGATGGGCGCGGGACTGATCGGAAGGGTAGACCCCAATGCCGGGATATGGCATCAGATCGACCCGAACAGGACGCAGCCGATAGCTTTGGCCCGGATGCTTTCCGAGAAATACGGAATGCCGTGCAGGATTGACAATGACGTGAAGAGCGCCACCCGGGCCGAGCGGGTCTGGGGCGTAGGCCAGTTCTCGAAGAATTTCATCTACATAAATGTAGGCACCGGCATCGCGGTGGGGACGGTGGTGAACGGCCGCCAGATAAGAGGCGGCCATTTCAATGCCGGAGAAGCCGGCCACACACAGGTGGGGGTCGGCATCGGC
Organism: Bulleidia sp.; assembly: GCA_963656985.1. Lineage (GTDB taxonomy): Bacteria > Bacteroidota > Bacteroidia > Bacteroidales > UBA932 > Cryptobacteroides. The sequence continues at coordinate 668 of CAVKLO010000014.1, forward strand.
ATCCGCTGCGGCTGCGGAAGGACGGACTGCGTGGAGTCGATAGCTTCGGGGTCCGGGATAGACAGCTGCGCCCGTCTGCTCAAGGACAGGTACAGGACTTCCCTCACCATCCCCCCGGACGAAGGCCGGAGGGTCGATTTCAGGGAAGTGCTGGATCTGAGCCGGACCGGGGACGAACTGTGCGCAGTTCTGGTGGAGAATGCCGCCTGCGCCATCGCCAACCTCATTATGAATCTCGTGCGGATTACCGATCCCGACACCGTGGTGCTGGGAGGCGGGATAGTGTCCGAAGAACTTATGTATGACAAGGTTCTGGCCCGCCTGAGCCATCCTACGATGCGCTTCGTCACGAACGGAGTCGTCCTGACTAAACTCAATCCCCGCTTCATCGGCCTGCTCGGGGCCTGTGCGGTGGCGATGGATATGTAGAATCACGAATCTGACAGCCTTTATTATGAACGGATTAATAAAAAAAACGAGAAGTTTTACCTCAGTGATTCCGGAGAAAAAAGTGCGTAATCTTCTGCACATTCTGCCGGCGGTTCTGTCAGTTTTCCTGTGCGTGAACCTGTCCGCGGTGAATCTGAAGTCGGTTTACAGCTGCGGGCCCGACGACCCCGGAGCTCTCTATTTCACGCCGGAGGAGTTCGGTTTCAAGGCTGACGGAAAGACCGACGTGTCCGAAGCACTTCAGGAGGCCATCTACAGGGTCAAGAGGGAGAAGAACTTCGGGATACTCTTCATCCCCGAGGGGAAATACCGCATCAGCAGGACGATCTACATCCCGAAGGCCGTCAGAGTCATCGGCTACGGGAAGAACCGTCCGGAGTTCATTCTCTCCCGGAATTCTCCCGGCTTCGACAGGGATATCGAGACGGACAAGGGCAAGTCCGCCTATATGTTCTGGTTCACCGACGGAATCGTCGAGGACGCGAGCCGCGTCAGCGACGCCAATGCCGGGACTTTCTACAGCGCGATGTCGAATGTCAATGTCCGCATCGAGGACGGCAATCCCGCTGCGGTGGCATTCAGGACACACTATGCCCAGCACAGTTTCATCAGCCACATAGCGATGTACATAGGGGGCGGCAAGGCCGGCATCTTCGATATGGGGAACGAGATGGAAGATCTGGCCTTCTATGGAGGACAGTACGGAATCATTTCCACCAAAGCCTCTCCGGGATGGCAGGTTATGATGGTGGACGCCTATTTCGAAGGGCAGCGCAAGGCGGCGTTCAGGACAGCCGAGACGGGACTTGCCATCGTCAATCTGCACGTGAGGAACGTGCCGTGCGTGTTCGACATAGATGACAACTACTGGGAGAAAATCTATATACAGGACAGTCGCTTCGAGAACGTTTCGGACGCCGCCCTCAGGATAGCTGTGGAGAACAACAGCTATAACTCCATAAGCCTCAGGAATGTCGTCTGTTCCAAGGTTCCGGTCCTCGCCTTTTACAAAAGGACCGGAGAGAAGACTTCCATAGAACAGAAGAACTATATCGTGCGCTCTTTCGACCACGGACTCCGGATGGACAGTCTGGACGATCTGCCGGAGTATAGGACGACACTTGACGCGGAAGCGGTCTCCAAGCTCCCCGAACCCCCTGCCACGACTCTTCCGGCCATCCCGGATATGAGCCTTTGGGCAAACGTAAGGGATTACGGGGCTGTGGGCGACGGCGTCACCGATGACACCGAAGCCATACGGAAGGCTATCGCAGAGAATGACGCCGTATATTTCCCTACAGGCCGGTACAGGGTCAGCGGCACCGTCGGTATGCGTCCGGAAACCAGACTCATAGGCCTGCACCCGTTCGCGACCCAGCTGATGATAGCCGACGGGACTCCCGCTTTCAGCGGCTTCGGAACTCCGGTGCCGGTCGTGGAGTCGTCAATGGGGGGAGACAATATCCTCACCGGGATAGGCATAAACACGGCGGCGAACAATTACCGCGCGGTCGGAGTCAAGTGGACGGCGGGCGGTGGCTCATACCTGAATGACGTGAAGTTCGTCGGAGGCCACGGCGGAATGGAGAAGCCGGACCCGTCCCGGGCGGCGCGGCCACGGAGGTGGAATGCCGGCCCGAGGGTCAGCACGGCGGATTCCCCGATTCGCGAGCAGGGTATGGACATAGCCTGGGACAGACAGTACTGGAGCCTCTGGGTGACTGACGGAGGCGGAGGCACGTTCAAGGATGTCTGGACGGCGAACACCTATGCCACAGCGGGTTTCTATGCGGAGAACACTTCCACACCTGGACGCATCTATGCGATGTCCATCGAACACCACGTGCGCAACGAGGTGAGATTCAAGAACGTGTCGAATTGGGAAGTGTACTGTATGCAGACCGAGGAGGAGACCGTCGAGAGTTCCGAGTGTCAGCCGATAGAGATGGACGGGTGCTCGGACATAAGGTTCGCGAACCTCTATATGTTCCGCGTCATCAAGGTGAACCGTCCTTATCATAGCGCGGTGCGGCTCAGGGGCTGCCGCGACATCGAGTTCCTGAACGTCCACAACTACGCCCAGACCAAATACACTGCGGATGTGACGGTCTATGACCAGAACAAGGGCATAGAGGTGCGCCCGTGGGAATTCTCCAGACTGTATGTGACCGGCGATGAAGCGAGCCGTTTCACCCCGTCTTCCGAAGGCTCGTACAAGCTTGCCGAGGATTTCGAGTTCGCCGAGGGCATCGCCCGCGACAGCAGGGGAAACATCTACTTCTGCGAACACCGTATGCCGAGACTCTGGGCCTGGTCGGAGGACAGGGGGCTCAGGCTCGTGGCGGATTTCCACTGGAAGCCGTACAATGTGGCCGTCGATACTGAGGACAATGTCCTCGTCACCTTCCGCTATGACCGTCAGGCCGGGTGGGACGACGATCCGGTCGATGTAAGCCTTCTTCCCGACGCGGCGGGCACATCGTTCAGCGGCTGGGGCAATTCCGGCTATGCCGTCCTCGTGTACGCCATCGATCCG
>CAVKLO010000014.1:3663-12278 GCA_963656985.1 Bulleidia sp.
CCATCGACCCGGAGAAGCCCGAGACCAGCCTGAGGCTCCTGGAAACGGAAGCTATGGGCAGCGTGGCGGATGTGGCGAAAGCCCTCTATCCTTCGAACCGCTGGAGAGATTTCCACGACTATAATGAGGTAGCCGTCGCAGTGCCGGAGCAGTGTTTCGTGGCTCCCGACGGAAAAACCATAATTCCGAGGGTGTATGACCTCGCCCGCTCTTCCGCCCTGCTCGAAGCGTATCCGGGCAAGCCGTTCCATATGGTGAACGAGTATGACAGGAGGACGGTGGTCTGCGATGTGGCCGCTGACGGGACGCTTTCCGGCCTCAGGTACTTCGTCGAGGACGGCGAGTTCAGCCTCGCCGAGGACGAGTCCGGTCGCCTGTACATCGCCGACGGCGACATAAATGTCTATGACGTTGACGGCAGGCATCTGAAGACCGTCAGGACTGTGGAGCGGCCTTCCACGCTGACATACTGCGGAGGCAGGCTCTATATGACCGGCCGACACAGCCTGCAGTGCATCGATGTCAGGTAAAAACGCTACATTTGAACGGATTTCGACGGATGAAGATACGGATAGAAAAAACTGAAAGTGAATTCGACCTGGCGGCCGCCTGGTGCATCACGGCTCGGATGCTTACGCAGCCGGAGTGCGTCATCGGCCTCTCGACAGGCCGCACGACCGGAAATATGCACCGGCTTGCCGCCCGGATTCACAGCGAGTTCCCCTTCGACGTCTCGCGGGTCACGGTCGCGGGGCTGGACGAGGTAGCCGGAGTCCCGCCCGGCTTCTCCGGCTCCTGCAGGGAGATGCTACGGACGGAGATAGCTGAAGAACTCGGAATAGAGGAGAGAAATTTCCTTATGCTTCCGGTGAGTTCGGATGACTATGCGCGGGACTGCAGATTATTTACCGGGGAGATAGAAAGGCGCGGCGGCCTGTCGCTGCTTATGCTCGGAGTCGGAGAAAACGGGCATCTCGGCTTTAATCAGCCCGGCAGCCCCTTCGACAGCGTATGCCGCCTCTCGCGGATGCATCCCGAACTGGAGTCGCGCCTCCGGGAAGAATCCGGCCTGCCGGACGACCGCCCGATGGGAGGGGTCACTCTCGGCATAGCCGACATTATGAAGGCGGAGCGCATAGTCCTCGTGGCCAAGGGTGAGAATAAGGCCGTCATAGTGAAGAGACTGCTCGAAGGTCCTGTCACTGAAGACGTTCCGGCATCCGTGCTGCAGCTGCATCCCGACTGCGAAGTCCTGCTCGATGCAGCGGCGGCATCACTCCTATGAAGAATCAGACGATGAAAAAAGAAACAGATTACATCCTGCCTTTCCTGACGATGGTCTTCCTCTTCCTCGTCATAGGCTTTATGACCACGGCGAACTCCCAGTTCCAGGGCCCGCTGAAAGAGGCGTTCCTTTCGGGAGCCGGCGGCCACCGCAACGCTATGGCCACCCTCATCACCTTCTCCTGGTTTCTGGCATATCCGCTCTGCGGCCCTCCGGCCTCGCGTCGTGTGGACAGGCGCGGATACAAGAGCACCCTGCTTACGGGTCTGGTGACGATGGTCACCGGCCTGCTGCTCTTCTTCCTTTCCTCCCTCTTCACTTCGAACCTCAAGCTCGGCTTCGCGGTGTTCCTCCTCGGATCGTTCACCGTTGGAGCTTCAGCCACCATCCTGCAGGTGGTGATAAACCCTTACCTCTCTGCCTGCAGCATCAGAGGGACCCAGTCCATCCAGCGTCTCGCGATCGGCGGCACCGCGAATTCCATAGGCACGGCAGTAGCGCCGTACTTCGTAGCCGGAGTCGTATTCGGCGGCGCACAGATGACTGAAGTGTCCGTATCGCAGATTACCGTTCCGTTCCTCGTGCTGGCCGCTGTGATGGCGTTCGTCCTTTTCCTGCTGTCCAGGATTCCGCTTCCGGACATAGAGAACACCAGGGCGGCGGACGGAGAGAAACTCGAGCGCGGCATCTGGTCATTCAGACATCTGACATTGGGCGTCATCGCCATATTCTTCTACGTGGGCGCGGAGGTCTGCGTGGGCGCGAACATAAATATGCACGCGCTCGAGACGGGCTTCGCGCAGCCGGCCCTGCTCGCGACGGTTTACTGGACCTGTATGCTCGCGGGACGGGCCGCCTGCAGCCTGCTGAACAGGCTTCCGCCGCGCACCCAGCTCGTATTCACCTCGTCGTCGGCTCTGCTGCTACTGGCTGCGGCCGTCGTCTTCGACTCCCTCTGGGCGCTTGCCTTCACGGGGCTCTTCCACTCCATAATGTGGGGTGCGATATACACCCTCTCCATCCGGCATCTCGGGAAATACACTTCCGCCGCTTCGGGCGTCTTTATGACCGGCGTGGTCGGCGGCGCAGTGTTCCCGCTGCTCCAGGGAGTTCTCGCGGACGTTTTCGGCGGCTGGAGACTGACCTGGATCGCCGTGATGGCCTGCGAATCATATATCCTCTTCTATGCCCTCCGGGGTTCCAGAGTCCGTGAAGCGGACATCGAAAGCGAATAGAACCACTCAGAAACAGCTTCTGATAATAATAACATCGTTTTATGAGATTCATTTCCATATTTCTTGCGGCCGCTCTTCTCTGCGGCACAGCCTGCGGCAATGTAAAGGAGAAGCCGGAGCAGGACGGCACCGTCATCGGCGCCTATGTGATGGGAGTCGGGAAAGGACTCCCCGACCCGTCCCTTATGACACACATAAACTACGCCTTCGCCCACGTGAACGAAACTTTCGACGGGGTCTTCCTGCCCGATTCCGGGGGACTTGAACAGGTCGTAGGCCTTAAGAAGCATAACAGGGATCTGAAAGTGCTTCTCTCCGTCGGAGGCTGGGGAAGCGGGCGTTTCAGCGAGATGGCCGCGGACGCGGGACTCAGGTCCTCTTTCGCTGAGGACTGCGCCGCGAAAGTGAAGAAATACCGGCTCGACGGCATAGATATCGACTGGGAATATCCGACCGTCGGCACTGCGGGGATTTCTTTCTCCCCGGACGATACGGAGAATTTCACCCTGCTTATGCGTGACATCAGAGCCGCCATCGGTGAGGATAAACTTCTCACCCTCGCTTCCGTCTGCACTGCACGCTATGTCGATTTCAAGGACATACTCCCGTACATAGACTATGTGAATGTGATGGCCTATGATATGGCGGGCGAGGACGGCGGACACCACGCCGCCCTCCACCGTTCTGAAAACGCCGGGTTCTTCACAGCGGAAGAGGCGGTGGATATGCACCTCGCCGCCGGCGTTCCGCCTCAGAAAATCGTGCTCGGTATGCCGTTCTACGGCAGGGGAGAGCGGGGCTATACGCCTTTCGGGAAAGATGACGGTGGGAATCCCTCCGAAGTCTGGGACGATGTGGCGAAGGTCCCTCTTCTCTTCGATGAAGAGGGCCGGATGGTGTTCGGCTTCGAGAATGTCCGCTCCATCACCGCGAAATGCGATTTCCTCAAATCCAAAGGGCTGCGCGGCGGAATGTACTGGGAGTACAATGCCGATAACGCTTCGCACGACCTCGCCCGCACTGTCCGTGACTGTCTGGCCGGCTACAGGCCGTCCCGTCACGTCCTCGTGGTCTATGAGGGGGCGGGACAGCATAAGCCCTTCACTGACGCCGCCCTCGCGTGGCTGACGCCGACGCTTGAAGAGAGGGGCGTCGCCCTGGCCGGGATAAATGATATGAACTGCGTGACTTCCGGCTTTCTGGACAGCTTCGACGCCGTCATACAGCTGGACTTCCCTCCTTACACCTGGCCGAAGGCTGCGGAAGATGCGTTCATCGATTATGTGCAGAACGGCAAGGGCGGCTACATCGGCTTCCATCACGCTACCCTGCTCGGGAACTTCGACGGCTACCCTATGTGGCGGTGGTTCTCGGACTTTATGGGCGGCATAACGTACAGGAACTACATAGCTCCGCTCGCCGACGGCGACATCCGCGTCGAGGCTCCGGAACATCCCGTTATGGAGGGCGTGGATTCAGTCTTCACCATTCTTGACGACGAGTGGTACATCTACGACCGCAGTCCGAGGGAGGCTGAATACATACAGGTGCTCGCAAGCGTCGATGAAGACTCGTACCGTCCGGATTCGGACATCAGGATGGGCGACCACCCGGCCGTCTGGACGAACACAGCAGTTAAGTCCCGTAATGTCTATTTCCTCTTCGGGCACAGTCCGAAACTGCTTGACAACCCTGATTTCAGAAAGCTCTTCACCAACTCCATAGACTGGGTTCTCTGCAATGCGGACTGAAAGCTATGCGGCGCTGCTGCTGACGGTGATGTCCGCGCTTTCCTCCGCCGGACTTTCCGCGCAGTCCTTCTGCACGGACGGGACTCTGCGTGAGCAGATAGAGGCGGGCGCTTTCATCCGCAGTCCCCTCCCGCTCGATTCCCTGCATTCTCTGGACAGAAGGCAGGCGGGAAAGACCGTCCTGCGGAGGGAGTCTCTGCGATTGGCGGAGCCGGCGGAAATCAGTTTCGTCCACCGGGAGGTCCGCCCTCGCGGCCCGGCGGACGATCCGGATTACGCCACCTTCGGCAGCCACGGCACGAGCATCAGGCTTGACCGCAGAAATCTGGAGGAGTACGACCGCATCGAGTTTCTGGTCTATCCCGATTGCGAAGGCTACGATGTCGTGAATCTAGACCTCTCGCTGCGCAATGCGTACACCTCCCCGAAAGAAGGCTATACCGTAGCGGACGCGTCCCATCTGGTGAACTTGAAGAACCGCCGCTGGAACAGGTGCTATCTGGAGATCGCGGAGTGGAGAAGGGACGCGGTGGAGAGCATATCCTTCAGCTTCACCGACAGGGGAGGAGTCCCGGACGGAGCGAAAGGACGTTTCCTCATAGACAGCATCAGTTTCCAGAAAGTGGAAGCTCCCGAAAAGACCGCAGGATGGGTTCCCGACAGGATAGCCTATTCTCATACGGGCTATTTCACCGACGGGAAGAAGACGGCTGTGTGCAGTCCGGCTCTGAAGGGCGGCTTCTCCATAAGAGAGGCCGGCACGGGGAAGAAAGTATTCTCCGGCAGGATAAGGAAGGTGCGCACTGCGACAGGCGAATACGGACTTATCGACTTCTCCGCCGTCAGAAGACCGGGGTGCTATACGATAGATGCGGGAGGGATCCGAAGCGAAGCTTTCCGCATAGGCGACGACATCTTCGGGGACTCGCGCTGGAGGGTGCTGAACTTCATCTTCTGCCAGCGCTGCGGAGACGCCGTCCCGGGGATACACGAGCGCTGCCACGAGGACGTTTACGCAGTGCACGGCGGCGTGCGCATCTCCTACGGGGGCGGCTGGCACGACGCAGGCGACCTGTCCCAGCAGACGCTCCAGACCGGCGAGGTCGCGATGTCTCTTCTGGAGGCCTCACGCTCCGCGGAGTCCTCCAATCCCGTTCTTTCCGACCGTCTGCGGCAGGAGGCGCGTCACGGACTGGACTTCATTCTCAAATGCCGCTTCGGGGACGGCTTCCGCGCAAGCAGCATAGGACTCATCCGATGGACGGACGGGCAGGCGGGGACTGCGGATGACATAGAGACTGTACGTGTCCAGGACAATTCCTTCGACAATTTTCTCTTCTCGGGCATAGAGGCCTATGCTGCGACGGTCCTGTCGGAAAGCGATGCCGAATACGCCGGGAGACTCGCCCGCGCCGCCGAGGAGGATTTCGCCTTCGCGTCCGCGAAGTTCGCAAGGGACGGCTATGACAGTTTCAGCCAGCTGTACGAGCACACGTACAATACTTCGAAGAGCCAATACCACGCGACCCTCTCCTGGGCTGCGAGCCAGCTCTACCGTCTGACGGGAAAACGCGCCTATGCGGAAAGGGCGGCTAAGGAGATCGGATACACCCTCTCCTGCCAGGAGACGGTTCCGATAGCCGACGGCCTTGCGGGCTGGTTTTATCGGGACAGCACGAAGCTCTCCATCGTGCATTTCATCCACCAGTCGCGTGACCAGGTCTTCGCGCAGGCCCTCGTGCTTCTCTGCGAGACCCAGCCCTCATCGCCGGAGCGCGGCGGATGGGAGGCGGCCTTGAGGCTGTACGGAGACTATCTGAAGAAACTTATGCGCTATACCGAGCCTTACGGGATGGTCCCGTCCGGGGTGTATATGGACTCCGAAACGGAAGATGCCGAAGGCTTCCGCTCGCTGCACATTATGGCTCCGCACAACGCGGAGGAACTGTATGCCGAGCATCTCAAGGCGGGAGTCCGCATAGATTCCGGCCACGTGGTCAGGCGCTTCCCTCCATTCCTGAGCATCTTCAACGGCAACACCGCCGTGCATCTGTCCACCGGAAAGGCGGCGGCCCTGTGCGGAAAATACTTCGGCGACAGGGAACTGACCGAAATAGCGAGGGAGCAGCTCTACTGGACGGTGGGCAAAAACCCGTTCTGCCAGTCGCTCATCTACGGGGAAGGACACGACTACCCCTCGATGGACAGTTTCTCCAGCGGCGAAATCACCGGCGCGATCCCCGTAGGCATACGGACTTACGGGACGGGCGACGAGCCTTACTGGCCTCAGGCGAACGCCGCCTGCTACAAGGAAGTGTGGCTCACCTCCGCCGGCAAATGGCTCTCGCTCCTCTCGGAACTGTGATTGAATGTCTCCCGCTCCTGCCGGAACTCCGAAATCCCTTGTGCAATAACATTATACAGAAATTGCTAAAACCTTAAGAATATGAAACTTATTCACAGATTCACGCTTTGCGCGGCCGTGGCGCTCGTCGCCGCCGGCATCTCACTCCGGGGATGCGCATCCCGCAGCGGAGGAAGTAATTCCGCGGCCGACGGTTCCCGTCCGGCCAATTACGCCAAGACCCAGAGGTTCAAGGCGCTCCTGTATTGGGACCCTTATGCTGAACCCGCGCACGTCCAGTTCGACCGTCAGTCTATGGAGTTCTTCCACAGGCTGAACTACGGCGAGGGCTTCGTGCTTGACACCACCGCCCGTCTGGCCGACTACAGCTATGAGGAACTCAAGGAGTTCAGCGTCATCATCGCCCTGAACGCCTCTCCTTCCGACCCGGAATCCCGAGCCCTCTTCGAGAGATATATGGAGAACGGGGGCGGCTGGCTGGGCTTCCACGCTTCGGCCTACAATGACCGTAACACCGGTTGGCCTTGGTATGTGGATTTCCTCGGCGGGGGAGTGTTCCTCTGCAACAATTGGCCGCCCCAGCCGGCCCTCGTCTCTCTCGATGTGACCGACCATCCCGTGACGAAGAATCTTCCGTCGGAATTCGTCGTGCCCGCCACCGAGTTCTACCGGTGGAGTCCCCAGCCCCGTCTGAACAAGGATGTCGAAGTACTCCTCACACTTTCGCCGAAGAATTATCCGATGGGCATAAAGGACATCGTCTATGGAGGGGATTTCCCGGTAGTCTGGACTAACACCAGATACAGGATGATATACATCAATATGGGGCACGGCGACGAAGAGTATATCGATGCCGCCCAGAACCTCCTCTTCCTGAATGCGTTCAGGTGGATCGTGAGCCGCGACCCTAAGGGCGACCCTTTCGATTTGTAAGTTTTCCAAGTTATTTTTCGGGAATCACTGAAATTTGTAGGAAGCTGTTTTGGTATAATCCAAAACAGCTTCTTATATTTGTCCGTAGGGTGATTCCTGAAACAGTCGGTCGGTTGTTTTTCAGAAATCACCGGATATAACCGTAACGGAAATGAAGAAGATCACCGCTTTTCTGGCTGCGGCGGCTATGCTGCCGGGCCTTGTGTCCTGTAGCTCAGACGCCTATAGGACAGCACAGTTCACCTATGCGGACTATGTTCCGCTCGAAGTCTGCGACAGTCTCGATTTCGCCATCGACCAGTCCTTCGTCTATTTCAAGTCGGTGGAGGCGGGCCGCGAAGTCCGCGATGCTCTGAACGACGAGATCGTGCAGCTCATATTCGGGGAGACTTTCACGGGCGTGCCTCTGGAGGAGGCTTCGTCCGTCTATGTCGGAGTGCAGGTGGAGAACTACCAGAGGGACGCGGGTTCCGATTACAAGTCGCTCCTGGCGGACGGGGACAGCGACCCGGGGGCTTTCTGCAACTGGCAGAGCTTCCTCAGCGGCAATCTGGGCAATTCATACAGGGACAGATACGTCACTTATGTGTTCCACGAGAGCCTCTATTTCGGAGGGGCGCACGGTTCTTTCAGGGTAGCTTACCGCATTCTCGACCTGGAGACCGGACGTGCCGTCAGCGAAAGGGACATTTTCGCGCAGGGTTATGAGGAACCCGTGTCGGAGCTGCTCGTGGATGCCATATACAAGATGTATGACGATACCGAGGATGGACAGGAATACCTCGACTCCATTTATTTCAGCTATGTGCATCCGAACGGCAACGTGACCATTTCCGAGGAGGGGGTCAGCTGGTGCTTCAACGCCTACGAGATCGCCCCGTATTATCTCGGAAACATCGATGTCACCCTCAGCTGGGAGCAGCTTTCCGGCTACCTTTCGAACGAATTCAACTTTCAGTGATGATGAAAAAATAACTTGGTGCTTTTGCTTGTCTTTTTGGTCTAAATTTATTTGTTCATCAGTCATGTGCCACCGGCACACTCCT
>CAVKLO010000015.1:0-12221 GCA_963656985.1 Bulleidia sp.
TGGTCACGTCGTAACCCCATTTGGCGAGGTCCGCCGCACAGGCGAGTCCGGCGGGACCGGAGCCGATGATGGCGACCTTATGTTTCTGATGTACAGGGTATGCGGTGGTGGCTACCTTATGCCGGAATGCGTCGCGCCCCTCGCCGTGGGCATAGTCGGCCACGAAACGCTCGAGCTTGCCGATGGCTACGCTCTCCCCCTTCACTCCGAGGATGCAGCTGCCTTCGCACTGGCTCTCCTGCGGGCATACGCGTCCGCAGACAGCAGGAAGCGAGGAGTCCTGAGCTATGATGCAGGCGGCCTCGACGAAGTCGCCCTTGGCCACTTCGGCGATGAAATCAGGTATCTTAATGCTTACCGGGCAAGCTCCGACGCAGCGCGGATTCTTGCAGTGCAGACAGCGCGAGGCTTCGAGCTGCGCCTCTTCGGCATTGTAGCCGTAGCACACTTCTTCGAAATTCGTAGCGCGTACTTTAGGGTCCTGTTCGCGTACAGGCACTCTCGGGATTCTATTTGCCATAATTTTCAAGAGCCTCCTTCTCTTCTGTCTTATACTGTCCCTGACGACGCATAGCCTCGTCGAAATCCACTTCGTATCCGTCGAATTCCGGTCCGTCCACGCAGGCGAAGCGTGTCTTTCCGCCCACGCTCACGCGGCAGGCCCCGCACATTCCTGTGCCATCCACCATAAGGGTGTTCAGGCTGACGATGACAGGCAGAGAGAGCTTGCGGCAGGTCAGAGTGGCGAATTTCATCATTATCATAGGTCCGATGGCCACTGCGTTCGTGTATTTGCGGCCTTCCGCGTAAAGTTTCTCCAGCATTCCGGTCACCATACCGTGGAAGCCCTCGCTGCCGTCATCCGTGCAGATGAAGAGATTGTCGCAGACGGCGGCCATCTCCTCCCTGTAGATGAGCAGGTCGCGGGTCTTGGCTCCCACGATGACATCCACCGGAACTCCGCGGGAGTGCAGCCATTTCGCCTGAGGATAGACAGGCGCGGTGCCCACGCCGCCGGCGATGAAGACCACGCGCGTGTCCGCGAGCCGCTCGGGGGTCATAGAGATGAATTCGGACGCGTTTCCGAGAGGCCCCACCACGTCGGCAAAGCGCTCTCCCGGCTCCATCGAGCAGATTTTCTTAGTGGATGCGCCGATGATCTGGGTCACGATGGTGACGGTGCCCTCCTTTCTGTCGTAGTCGCTGACGGTAAGCGGGATGCGTTCTCCCTTTTCGTCAGCGCGGACGATGAGGAATTGCCCCGGCATAGCCGCAGAAGCCAGTCGGGGTGCTGAAACCGCCATCTTGCAGATGGTAGGGGTCAGCATACTCTTTTGGATAATCTCAAACATATAAGTTTTTCGGGGAAGAATTCATTAAACGTTAAAGGGGCAGCACGCAACCGGCACTGCCCTCATATATGATATGTCCGTTATACCATCCCGGAGAATCCGAGAAAGGCCATAGCCATAATGCTCACCGTGATGAGAGCGATAGGAAGCCCCCTGAAGGACTTCGGCACATCGCACAGGGCCAGATGCTCGCGCAGACCCGCGAAGAGAATCATCGCCAGACCATAGCCGATGGAAGTGGCCAGCGCATAGACCACGGACTCGCCCAGATTCAGCAGATGGGCCGCCTCGCCTCCGAAGCTGAACTCCTTGGTCACCACGGTGATGGCTACGCCGAGCACGGCGCAGTTCGTGGTGATCAGAGGCAGGAAGATTCCGAGGGCCTGATACAGGGACGGGCTGATTCTCTTCAGTATGATCTCCACCATCTGAACCAGAGCCGCGATGACCAGGATGAAAGAAATGGTCTGCAGGAAGGTCAGGTCCAGAGGTATCAGAAGGTACTGATTAAGCAGATATGTGACCACCGTGGCGAGCGTGATGACGAAGCACACGGCTCCCGACATACCGACGGCTGTGGAGAGCCTGTTCGAAACGCCCAGAAACGGACAGATTCCGAGGAACTGCGCCAGAAGGACGTTGTTTATGAAAATCGCCGAGATGATGATGAGTAAGTATTCCATATTATGCCCTCCTTACTGTTTTTTCAGATATTTGTTGAAAAGGACCATCAGATAGCCCAGCACCAGGAAAGCGCCGGGAGCCATAACGAAGGCGAGTATGCCGTCGCCGGCTATGAACTTCCATCCGAAGACGGAGCCGCTTCCGAGAATCTCGCGGATGATGCCGATGACAGTCAGCGACATAGTGAAACCGATGCCTATGCCCAGACCGTCCAGGGCGCTGTCCAGCACTCCGTGCGAATTCGCGTAAGCCTCAGCGCGGCCGAGCACGATGCAGTTCACCACGATGAGCGGGATGAAGAGGCCGAGAGTGGCATAAACCGCCGGCACATAAGCCTGCATAAGCAGCTGGAGCACGGTCACGAAGGCCGCTATCACGACGATGTACACGGGGATGTGCACCTTGTCGGGGACCGCCGGGGCGATAAGAGAAATCGCGATATTCGAAAGCACCAGGACGAAGAGCGTGGCGAGTCCCATCTCCAGACCGTTCATCGCCGAAGTGGTGGTGGCCAGAGTAGGGCACATACCCAGAACGAGCGAGAACGTAGGGTTGTCCTTTATGAATCCCTTGGTTATCAAAGAAATCTTGCTGCTCATACTTTACTCCTCCTCTGAACTGTTTAAAGATTTGACAAGTTCCACGGCGTTGCGCACAGCCTTGGTGTAGGCGCGCGAGGTGATGGTGGACGCTGTTATCCCGTCTATGTCGCCGCCGTCCTTCTTCACGTCCAGACGGCCGGAAAATCCCCGGAACTGGGAGATGAAGGCCTCGTCGGTCTGACATTTGGCCCCGAGACCCGGAGTCTCGTTGCACTCGAGCACCGCAGTATTGCAGACGGTCCCGTCAGGGAGCACGCCGACCATCAGTTTAAGCGTGCCGCTGAAGCCGTTCACCGAGGAGGTTACCGCATACGCCAGAGGCTCCCCCTCCGACTCGCTGACATAGTATTCGTATTCCTGCCCCCCGAAAGAAGCCGTGCGGGCCTCGGAGACAGTCCCTCCCTCGGGAAGAACCTTACCTATGGACTCCTGGAGAGCTTTCTGTGAAGCCTGCAGGATAGGCTGATATGTCACCGCATACACGGCCGCCAGAATGCCCGAGCTGAAGAGGCAGACCAGCGTGAGGCACAGGGCCATATTCTTCAAAGTGGATTTTGCCGCCATAATTTACGCCCTCCCGTATTTTTTCTGATGGAACGCCCTGTTAAGGAGCGGAACCGTGATGTTCATAAGCAGAATCGCGAAGGACATACCCTCGGGATACGAGCCGAAGTAGCGGATGAGCATAGTCAGAAGCCCGATTCCGATACCGTAGATTATGCCTCCCTTGACGCTCATAGGCGAAGTGACATAGTCGGTCGCCATAAAGCAGCTTCCCAGTATCATACCTCCGGTGAAGCGCGAAGGGTCGCAGAGCCACATAATCCCCGAGAACACGAACACCGTGAGCCAGATCGACAGAGTGATGTGCGGTCTGATGACGCGGCGCACGAGCAGATAGACGAAGCCGAGCAGCAGCGCGAGGGCCGAGACCTCTCCGGCTGAACCTCCGATGCCCGCGAAGAGCATCTGCGTGTATCTGAAGCCCTCGCCCAGAATGTCCTGGACCGTCGAGCCATTCATCAGACCTTCCTTGATCGCACCCAGCGGAGTAGGGCCGCTGTAAGCGTCCAATGCGAATACTCCCTGCGGCGCCTCCCAGCGGGTCATCGCCACAGGGAAGGAGATCAGAAGGAATACGCGGGCGGCGATGGCCGGATTGAAGACATTCTGTCCCAGACCGCCGAAGGACATCTTGACCACGCCGATGGCGAAGAGGGCTCCGATGCACACTATCCACCACGGAGAGGTGAAAGGCAGGTTCATTCCGAGCAGAATGCCTGTCACGACGGCGGAAAGGTCGCCGATGGTGGTGGACTCTTTCTTGAAGAGATAGCGGGTGATGAGGTATTCGAACACCACACAGGAAGCTACGCTCACGCCGAGAACCATAAGTTCCCTCCATCCGTACACGAGGATGGAGACTATCACTGCCGGCATCAGAGCTATGACGACATCGCGCATAATGCTCCCGGTGGAGACATCTGAATGTATATGCGGAGACGGGGAAACCAGTAACTTGTTCATAACTGTCTGACGATATATTATTTGCTTGAGGCTGCGGCGGCCGCCTTGGCCTCTGCCGCCCTCGCTCTCATAATGGACATTACCTCTGCCTTGCTCTGACGGATGATGTCGAGCAGCGGAATCTGAGCCGGACAGCTGTATAGACAACATCCGCATTCTATGCAGTCCTGGACTGCGTTCGCCTCCAGGCCGGCCTTATCGCCGGCGAGAGCCAGACGCCTCAGGAGGAACGGCTCAAGCCCCATCGGGCACGCTTCAGCGCATCGTCCGCAGCGGATGCAGGCACTCTCGCTTCCCCGGCGCGTAGCGGCGGCGGAGAGATAGAGGATGGAGGAAGAACCCTTCACGGTGCAGGCGTCGAGATTCACGATGGCCTTTCCCATCATAGGGCCGCCGCTGATTATCTTCGCGGCAGCCTCCGGAACACCTCCGGCATACTCCGCTATGTAGCTGAGCGGCATACCGATACGGAAGAGGTAGTTATGCTGCTTCTCGACCGGAATGCAGTCTCCGGTGACCGTAAGCACATTCGTTATGAGCGGCCTGTTCTTCTGCACCGCCTCATAGACGGCCAGTGACGTGGCCACATTCTGCACCACGGCGCCCTCGCTGATAGGCAGGCGGCCGGACTTCACCTGCCGCCGCAGGACGGCGTCGATGAGCTGCTTTTCGCCCCCCTGAGGATATTTCTTCTTCAGCGGAAGTATCGAGATGTCGGGGTATCCGAGTTCCGAGCAGGCCTTTTCCATAGCGGAGATGGCCTCCGGCTTGTTCTCCTCTATGCCGACCACGCAGCGGCAACCGCCCAGTATCTTCTGCATAATGGCGGCTCCTACTATGATCTCGCGACTTCTTTCGAGCATTATGCGGAAGTCGCTCGTGAGGTAAGGCTCACACTCGGCTCCGTTTATTATCAGGCATTCGGCCTTCGCGTTCGGGCCTGGATTCAGTTTCACGTGCGTAGGGAAGGTGGCCCCGCCCAGACCCACTACGCCGCAGGCCTTGATGCACTCGAGCATCGCAGGCACATCCTGAGGAATCTCGGACACGAGAGTGTCGCTCAGGTCGATTCCCTCCGCCCACTCATCGCCCTCGACTGCTATCTCCACGTGGGTCACCATCCTGCCGGCAAGGTCTGCGCGGGGAGCTATGCTTTTAACCGTTCCCGATACGGAAGAATGCACGTAAGCGGAAATGAAACCTCCCGGTTCGGCGATGACCTGACCGGTCTTCACCTTGTCACCTGCGGCCACGACGGGTTTCGCCGGGGCTCCGAGGTGCTGGGCCATCGATATATATACCGTCTGCGGAAGCGGAAGAACTTCTATGGCGCAGGCGCGGGAGAGCTTGGCATCGTCAGGATGCACGCCCCCGATTCTGAAAGTGGTAAGCTTACTCATCTGTTTTTTCCTCCTTCTTCTTCGGTTCAAGACCAGCCGCAGCAGCGGCCTTCGCGGCCTCCTGCGCCTTTTTTCTGCGCTCGGCTACGCGGACCTTTATGCCCTCCACGTCAAGCGGCTTCGGGAAGTTCACGCTGTGGATCGCTCCGGTCGGGCACATCGCCTCGCACTCGCGGCACAGGCGGCACTTGGTGAAGTCTATGTAGGCGAGATTGTTCTCGAAGACTATCGCATCGTGAGTGCAGACCTTGGCGCAGACTCCGCAGCCCACGCAGGCGGCGGAGCAGACTTTCTTCGCGGCGGGTCCCTTCTCCCGGCTCATACAGCTGACGTACATACGCATTCCGCGAGGGCCGGCGTTGCGAAGCTCGATGATGTTTTTAGGACAGGCCTTCACGCAGGCTCCGCAGGCCGTGCACTTGCTCTCGTCCACTTCGGGAAGACCGGTCTGCGGGTTCATCGCGATGGCTCCGAAACGGCAGGCGACCACGCAGTCTCCGCAGCCCAGACAGCCGTAGGAGCAGCCCGTCTCGCCGATGTAGAGAGAGGCCATCACCTTGCAGGAACGGTAGCCGTCGTATTCATTGGTGCGCGGACGGGCCTCACAGCTTCCGTTGCAGCGGACTACTGCCACCATCGGTGCTTTCTGCTTCACTTCGTAGCCGAGAATCCCGGCGACCTTCGCCATAACCTCGTTTCCTCCGACAGGACAGAAATGACTCTCGAGATTCGGAGCCTTCACGGCAGATTCGGCGAATGCGCGGCAGCCCGCGAAACCGCAGCCGCCGCAATTGGCTCCCGGCATCACCGCCTCCACCTCGTCGATGCGCGGATCTTCCTCCACCCGGAACTTCTTCGCGACGAAGAAGAGCACGAGGGCGAGCAGAAGGCCCAGGACGGTGAGAATCACGATGGTCCAGATGATAATACCACTCATTGTTCTTATGCGTTAATGTTTCTAATTCTGAATTTCCATTTGCCGCCCGGACGGTTTCTGAGCAGGTAAAGCGCCATATAGTACAGGGCCGCCGCCCCTATGCCGCAGAGTGCCGAAAGTCCCTCGGACAGGCCCAGCGACAGCGTAAGCAGGATGAAGCTCACCAGCAGGACGAGCGGGATGATGTAGGCCGTCCACACCGCCTTGTGAGCATCGGCGGAGCCCAGGAGCACCTCGACTTCCTGTCCCGCGGAATAAGCTGCGGCGGAAGAGGTCTTCACTTCTATGTCCTTGAGAGCTGTTCCGCCTGCGGGACAGGCTCCCTTGGCGTGGCAGGCGGAGCAGGCCGATTCGGAGACGATCTCCACCGTGACGCTCCCATCCGAGACGGATTTGATTCTGCCTTTATGCGCTATCTCCTCCATATCAGAAATTGTCGTTCGAACCCATATCTCCCGGATAGTAGTCCGGGGCCATAGCATCGTCTTCCATATTCATCCCCGATGCTGCGGAGGCGTTCATCGCGGACTCGCGGGCCATCCTGACATCCAGCGTATCGTCCAGCTCCACGAAACGCACCTGCTCGCTGCGGAAGCGCATATCGATGTCGCAGGTCTCTCCGTTACGGTGCTTGGCTATGATTATCTGAGTCTTTTCCTTGTCTTCCGGATTCTCCGAAAGCCCCACATAATCGGGACGGTGGATAAAGATTACCATATCCGCGTCCTGCTCGATGGAGCCGGACTCGCGCAGATCGCTGAGCACCGGTTTGCCGCTGCCTCCGGTACGCTTCACGGCATCGCGGGAGAGCTGCGAGAGGGCGATGATCGGGACGTTCAGTTCCTTCGCCGTCTGCTTCAGGGTACGCGAGATGGCCGCTACTTCCTGCTCGCGCATAGCGCGAAGTTCCTTCGGGCCCTGCATCAGCTGAAGATAGTCTACGAACACGAGCCGCACGCCCTTATTCTTCACCAGGGTCTTTAGCTTCGTGCGGAACTCCATAAGCGGGAGTCCCGGGGTGTCGTCGATGTAGAGAGGCGATTTCACGAGATCCTTCAGCTTGTATTCGAGCTGGGTCCACTCGTGCTCGGCCAGTTTCACGCCGCCCTTTATCTTGTCCATACTCAGGCCCGTCTCAGTCGTCATAAGACGCTTGGCAAGCTGGATGGCTGACATTTCCAGAGAGAAGAAGGCCACGGGCATATGGTGCTCCACAGCAGCGTTCCTCGCGAGATTAAGCGCGAACGCCGTCTTACCCACGGACGGACGGGCGGCCAGAATGATGAGGTCGGAAGCCTGCCATCCCTGGGTGACCCTGTCTATGGACGGGAAGCCCGAAGGCACTCCGCTCAGTCCGGTGGTGTTCTGAAGCTTCTCGATTTCGGTCATCGCGGAATTGATGACGGAACCTATGTCCTGCACATCCTTCTTCACGGTATTCTGTATGGCCGCATAGATGCCCGTCTGGGCTCCGTCGATGAGGTCGTCCACCTTTATGGAGTCATCGAAAGCGTCGTGCAGAATCTTGTACGAAGCGGTGATCAGATCTCTCTGGATGGTCTTCTGCTTCAGGATTTTAATGTAGTACTCGATGTGGGCCGCGGAACCTACCTTTTCGGAGAGTCCCACCAGGACCGAGGCTCCTCCCACTTCATCGAACGCCGTCATCCCGTCGAGACGCTCCCTTTCGCTCCTGTCCGAAGGCATCTCCGTCTGCGGGAGATGTTCGATAAGCTTCATCTCCTTCAAGCGCGAGCTTACGGTGACTATGTCGATGGAGATGTGGTCACGGACCAGAGTCTGCATCGACTTGAATATCAAGGCGTGCTTCTTGTCGTAGAAACACTGCTCGGTAAGCTCCTCCATCGCCGCGTCCACGCAGGCGGGTTCGAGGAGCATAGCGCCGAGGACAGCCTCTTCTACATCAAGAGCCTGAGGCGGTCTGTTACCCATCTCAAGCCCTAATGTCTCCAAGTTTGCCGTCTTCTCTTTCTTCCTGTAAGAGCGTTTCGGGGTCTCGGGCATATCTGTCGCTTATTCGAAATCGGCCGGATTCACGATGATGCGTCCGCAGTGTTCGCAGATGATGAGCTTGCGGTTCGAAGCTATCTCCACGAGGCGCTGGGCGGTGATGGTGTTGAAACAGCCTCCGCAAGAGTCTCCGTTATAGACGGAAACTACCGCGAGGTGGTTATGCACGCTGCTTCTGATGCGGTCGTAGGCACTCATCGTGCGGGCGTCGATCTTCGCCGCGCACTCCTCGCGCTTGGCCTTGAGCCTGCTCTCCTGCTCGGAGGTGGACTCCACGATGCCGGCGAGCTCCTGCTTCTTCGCCTTCAGGTCCTCGGTACGCAGGGCGATCCTGTCCTTGAGGTCCTCGAGATGGTATTTCTTCTCGACGATGGCGGCCTTGGTGTCGTTTATGTTCTTTTCCGAAATCTGCCGGAGATAGCCCTGGTTCTCGATTTCCTTGCTGATGGAATCGTACTCGCGGCTGTTCGCGATGTTGTCGAGCTGCTTGCGGTACTTCTCGATCTCCTCATCGAGGTCCGTGATGCTCTGCTTGTTCGCGGCGATGTTCTTGTTATACTTGTCGATCATCTCGGTGTCGAGAGCCACTTTCGCCTTCATCTCGGCTATATCCCTCTCGAGGGCGGCCACTTCCTCCGGAAGCTCGCCCCGGAGCTGGAGGATCTTGTCAATTTCCGTGTCGGCCTTCTGCAGCTCGTAGAGGGTCCTGAGCTTTTCCTCGACGCTCAGCTCCGAATCCGCGAATGTCTTCTGCAGGGACACGAAGGTCTCCCTATGGTCGATAGGGGTCTCAACTTTCTTGATTTTCTTTGCCATATCTGTCAGTAGTATTTATTTCCCGAACAAGGCAAGGAAGCATCCCTTCCCCGCCTCTAACGCATATAGTGCGCAAAGTTAGCTATTTTTCAGGAATAATTAAAAAATCTACAGCATCTTCTTCACTTCGAGAAGCTGCTCGCGGACCTCGCGGAGGCTTTCGAGCGCCTTCACATCCCGGTCTGCCTTTTTCCCTCGGGGATTCTCCTCGTCCAGAATCCTGCCCACCCCGGGAAGGGTGAGTCCCTCCACATTCACCAGGTGCTGTATCCGCTTGAGCCGGGCGATGTCCCCTTCGGTGTAGCGGCGGTTGCCTCTGGGGCTGCGGAGCAGCTTGAAGTGCTTCGGGAAAGTGTTCGACCAGTAGCGGATGAGGGAGACGTTCTCGGAGAGCATCTGCGCCACTTCGCCTATGCTGTAGTATCTTAACGGCTGTTTCATAATATGGAACTGTTTTTCGTGTGGGTGTCGTCGGGGAAGGATTGGCCGTAAGGCCGTATGTGTCAGTCCATAGACTGTCCGGTGGCTGACGCCATATACAGGAAGTCCGCGTACTCCTCCGGGGTGACGGAGGCGAAGAAGAAGTTCACCGGGTCGAGATGGACTCCGTCCTTCAGCACCTCGTAATGCAGATGCGGGGCGAAGGAGTTGCCGGATATGCCGACATCCGCTATCTTGCGTCCGCGCTTTACGGCCGAGCCCTTGCGCACGAGGATGTCGGAGAGATGGGCGTAACGGGTCACGTAGCCGCCCGGGTGGGTGATTTCCACCACATTGCCCGCACCCTTGCGGGAATGTATGACATCCGTCACCACTCCGTCCGCAGCCGCGAGCACATCACTTCCCTGGGGAGAGATGAGGTCTATGCCGTTGTGGTGGACGGGAACTTTGTAGAAAGGGTTCAGCTTCTCGCCGCAGGAAGCTCCCACCTGCGCGTAGGAGATGTCCTTAAGCGGAAGCGTAAGCGGGGGTACCGATGCTCCAGGCTCGTAAAGGAGCTTGAATAGTCTGCGGAAATTCTCCTCTGCGGAAGCGGCGCGGCCTCTCAGAGCGTCCACTTTTCGCGAAGTGTAGTCCACTATGTCCGAGTCCGGTATGGAATCGACGGCTTCGAGGCAGTCCATCCCGGAGAGCGGCCGGAGCGAAGGGGGAGCGGAGTTGAAAATCTCCCTGTAGATGCGCTCGTCCTTCACTGCGAGGCCGTCGACCACATCCTCGATGAGCTGCTCCTTGCGCTGCATTTCGGGGTAGATCCGCGCATACATCCTGTTCTCGCGCAGAAGCTTGCGCTCGGTGTCCGTGCTGACGAGCAGCGAGAAGACGAGGTAGTATATCAGGGCGAGCGTGGCGCTGACTATGAAATACTTCAGTATCCGCAGCACCCACTCCGATATGGAGAGGCTGACCTTCTTTATGTGGAAGTTCACCTTGTCGAATTCATACGCGCGCCTGCCCATAGCCTATCTCTTTTTAAGTCTGAACGGCTCGCGGGTCATAGCCTGCGAGCTGGCCCCGCGCATATCCACCATCGAGGCATACTCCTCGAGCGGAATCTCCAGGTCCATAAAATTCATCGGATTCACGGCGGAGTTCCTGTAAATCACCTCATAATGCAGGTGAGGTCCCGTGGACTTGCCGGAATTGCCGCTTTCGCCTATGCAGTCGCCGCGTTTGATTTCCATCCCCTCGGCTACGTTTATGCTCTTCAGGTGGGCGTAGCGTGTCTTGTAGCCGAAGCCGTGGTCGATGACTATGACATTTCCGTAGCCGAAGAAATTGAACTGCACCTGCTCCACCTTGCCGTCACCCGTGGCATATACGGGATGGCCCGGCTTCATCGCGAAGTCCTGGCCGGCGTGGAAGGCCGTGCGGCCGCTGATGGGGTCGGAGCGGTATCCGAAAGAACTCGTGAGCCGGTATTCGCCGGGCTTGGGTTCGATCGGGGAAATCGCCGGAATGCACGAGGCCATATCCCCGGCGCGTTTCGAAAGGGTCGCTACCTCATCGAAGGACTTGCTCTCCACATAGAGCTCCTTCGTCATCATATCCAGACGCATCGCCGTGGTTTTCAGCAGACTCCCGGGGCCTGTCCCGTCGAGATACGCATAGCGGTTCTCGCCGCCCAGGCCGGAATGTCTGACCGCCTGCGGAATCTCGTCCATACCGAAGATGGAGCGGTAGATGTCATCCCCGCGCATCTGAAGCCCGCTGAGGACTTCGTCATATATGTCCAGATTCCTGTTCATCACCTCGATGCGGGAAGCCCAGCGGGCGTTCCGGCTCTTGAGTATGGCGGTCTTCGGAAGGTCGTAGCCGAGCACGGCGTTATAGACCCAGAAATACAGCACGGCCAGGCCCACGCTCATCGCGAACACAAGCAGGGTCTTCAGGAAACGAGTCTTCAGAGATACTTTAAGCGGTTCATACAGAAGGGTCTCGGGATTCAGACTGTATTTTTTGAAATCCGACATATCGTACAAATGTACGGTTTATTTGCGAAAAATGTGCTAAATTCGCAGTTTGTATCCGAAAACGCAGAATTTAGTATTCTTTACAGATATGACTTCGAAAGAGATTAGAAAGAAGTTCCTGGACTTCTTCGCTTCCAAGGGGCACACCATCGTCCCTTCCGCCCCGATGGTCGTCAAGGGCGACCCGACGCTTATGTTCACGAATGCCGGAATGAACCAGTTCAAGGACATTTTCCTCGGCAACACCGCACCTAAGTTCCGCCGCGCCACCGACTCGCAGAAGTGCCTGCGCGTCAGCGGAAAGCATAACGATCTCGAGGAAGTGGGTCACGACACCTACCACCACACTATGTTCGAGATGCTCGGAAACTGGAGTTTCGGGGATTACTTCAAGCGTGAGG
>CAVKLO010000016.1:0-12173 GCA_963656985.1 Bulleidia sp.
GTCCCACGATGCTGTCTTTGGCCTTTTCGGGCGCATCATCGACCAGAGCGTGGATGTTGTTCAGCGTGTTCATAAAGAAATGAGGGTTGATCTGATAGCGGAGGTATTCCAGCCTGTAGCGCAGATTCTCCTTTTCCAGCTCGGCAAGACGCTTTTTCTCCAGGGTGTAAGTGGTATAGTATTTCGCTCCCAGATTTACTCCCAGCATCATAAGCGCTATGAGAATCTTGCTGATCTCCGCGCCTATGGGCTTCGCTCCGAGTTCCACCTGACGCCGCTCCACGTGAGGGGGTTCGGGATGTTCCCCGGGTCTGCCCATTCCCGGAGGGCCCGGCAGCCTATCCGCCCCCGACGGTTCCTGTCCGTCTCCTTCCGGAGCGCCCATCGCTCCGTCCCTTTCCGGCGGCATCCCCCTCCCCTCATCGAAGCCGTGCGGCGGCATTGCCGTATGCCTCTGCAGTTCAGGCCCGCCGTCCGGCAAACCCGAGGTACGGAACACGTAAAAACAGAATCCGCCCAGCAGCAATGCAGTACACAGAAGATACGGGACGATCCGCTTCGAGCGGACCAGCAGGGGAGCGACCAGCAGGTCGTGGACGAGGTACAGCAGCAGGAAGGGAAGGGTCGGCAGCAGATACCTTTTAAGATAATATGACCGGAAGCCTATTTCAGACTCCCCGCCCGTCTCCCAGAGAGCCACGAGAGCCTCGACGATGAAAATGCCCGCCCAGACGGCGGCTGTCGCCGCCAATGATTTATAATCCGATCTGTCTTTCCTCATCCTGTAAGTCTTGCAATATCCTGTAAAGACGCCGCTCTTTTCCGGAGCGGTGTAAAAGTACGACATTGTTCCGGAACTGCGGCGCCCGTTCGCTGAAGAAATGCGCCCGTTCGCTGAAAATAGTTCCGCAAGGCACAATTGATGCCTTACCTTGCAGCCGGAAATCTACAGGAGATTCCCGAAACAGACCGACTTATTATATTCATCACCACGGAACAGTTGCGATATGAAACGGTATTTTCCATTATTTCTTCTCCTCTTGGGTTCCTGCTCCGGGAATCTCATAGACTACATCGACGACCCTTCTGCCGATGACACATCTTCGGACAGCGAGGTCATCACGACGGACGGAACCATCAGCATCGTGTTCTCCGCAAGCGGAGCGGCCGTCAGCGGGGACGACTCCGGCATAGTGACGGTAAGCGGAAACGACGTTACGGTAAATAATGAATCTGAAGCCCTTATCACCTACCGGCTCAGCGGAACCGCTTCCGACGGCTTCTTCAAACTGTACAGCTCCGTAAAGCAGGTGATAGAGCTGAACGGTCTCGACCTTACTAATCCGTCCGGAGCGGCCATAAACAACCAGAGCCATAAACGGACGGATGTCACCTTGAGCGGAAAGAATTATCTGCGCGACGGAAGCGTGAATTCGTCCGGGGACTATCCCGACCAGATTTCCGGTGAGGATATGAAAGCCGCCTTCTTCAGTGAGGGACAGCTCATCTTCAGCGGAGACGGCAGCCTGTCCGTCACGGCTACAGGCAAGGCCGGAATCACGAGTGACAACTATATAGTGGTTCAGGACGGAGTCACCATCAGCGTCAGTTCGACCGGCGGCCACGGAATCAGAGGCGCCGAGAACGTGACCGTCAATGGCGGGACCGTCAGCATCAGCACTTCCGCGACGGGAAAGAAAGGAATCTCCACTGACGGAGAGTTTTATCTCGGCGGAGGGGAGGTTACCGTCGTCTCGACCGGCTCTGCCGGAACCGTGGACGGAGAGCTGACCGGGTCGACCGGAATCAAGGCTGACGAGTCTTTCGTGATCGACGGCGGCACTCTTACCGTGACCGTAAGCGGAAAAGGTAGCAAGGGAATATCCGGCGACGGCGACGGCCATTTCAACGGCGGCACGGTGAAGGTCACGGCTTCCGGAGCCAATTACGGAAACTCCTCTTCGCAGAACCCTTGGGGCGGAGGAGGGTCAGGCTCCTCCGATTCGAAAGCCGCGAAAGGCATCAAGTTCGACGGAGACCTGTATTTCGACGGCGCTGACGTGGAAGTCAGCAGCGCCTCCCACGAAGGCATCGAGGCTAAAGGAGCCATAAGCATCACTGCGGGCAGCGTCAGCGCCACCGCAAGCGATGACGCTGTCAATTCCGGAGAGGATATGACGGTCAGCGGCGGGCAGATCTATGCGTTCTCCAGCGGCAACGACGGTCTGGACGCCAACGGAGACCTCTACGTGAAGGGCGGCTACATCTACGCCGTAGGCTGCGGCTCTCCGGAGGTCGCGCTCGATGCGAACACGGAGGAAAGGCATCAGCTCTACATCAGCGGAGGCACCCTGCTGGCATTCGGCGGGGTAGAGTCCGGGGCGAGCATCTCGCAGCCTGTCCTGAACGTCAGCAGCTGGACATCGGACACGGCCTATTCCCTCTATGACGGCAGCACTCTTCTTGTGGAATTCACATCCCCGTCGAAGGGGGGCAGCGGCATAGTGATTTCGCATCCGGATCTGGTCAGCGGCAGCAGCTATACGCTGAAGACAGCCTCCGGAAGCACGTCCCTGACGGCTTCGATGAATGCGCAGAGCGGCGGTGACGGCGACGGTGGAAACCCGGGCGGAGGCGGAGGCAATCCCGGAGGTAATCCGGGCGGAAACCCGGGCGGCGGCCCCGGAGGCAGGTGATCATAAAGACCTGTCGGCCCGCTTACGTGGTCATTATTCAGGAATCACTTCCGAAATAATAGAAAAGAGTATGAAAATCAAGATATTGCTTATCGCCCTGCTGTCTGTCTGCGCCGTATCCGCATCGGCGCAGGTAAAGGCGGACAAGCGCAACCTGACGCTCAAGGAATGGAACCTCGATGCCGGAACGAGTCAGAAAGTTCTCGACCATCAGACCATCTACAACGCCGGGGGGAAAAAGGTGGAGGAGGCGGAATACGGCCCCAAGGGCCTCAAATGGCGCAAGAAGTACGAGTATTCTCAGGACGGCTCACTCCTGCGCGTGCTGGTCTATGACTCCTCGAACAGGCTCGACAATGTCCGCAAATTCGAATACGACGAGCTCGGGCACAAAAAGACGGAATACATCTATGATTCGAAGGGAAAACTCAAACGCTGCAAGCTGTATGAGTACTCTTACGCAGCCACGGGTGATTGACGAAGCCCTTTTGGGACGCTTCGCAGCGATCACGCTGGAGCGGATGGACTCCATCCGTCTGATGAACCGCATCGACACGAAGTTCGTCACGGATACTCTGACGCTCGAAGATATACTTTCGGACGCGCTGCAGGCCGGCTATCTCGTCTTCGAGACCGCCGGAGGGCGCGTCCAATCCTACGACAGCATCTATTTCGACACCCCGGACCTGCAGATGTACACAGACCACCGCAGAGGAAAGACGGTCCGGCAGAAAGTCAGGACACGCGACTACTGCGGCTCGGGACTCTGCTTTCTGGAGGTCAAGAGAAAGAATAACCGTTCGCGCACACGCAAGAAGCGCACCCGGGTGCCGCCCGCCGATTTCCGGGATTTCAGAGAAGACTCCGCCGCCCGCCTCTGGCTCTCGTCACATTCGGACTATGGTTGCGAAGACCTTACGCCTTCCGTCGAGACATCCTTCGAGCGCATCACCCTGGTGAATAAAGGCCTGACCGAGAGGCTCACGATCGATACCTCCGTCTCCTTCAGGAATCTCAGGACCGAGGCCACTGCGGATCTGGGTTCTGCGGTGATCATAGAGCTGAAGCAAGACGGGCGTGCGCACAGCGAGATGAAGGAAATCCTTCTGAGGCGCCGTGTCAAGCCGTTCAGGATCAGCAAATACTGTATGGGAGTCGTTCTGACTGATTCGGGCGTGATCGCCGGCAGATTCAAACAGAAAATCAGGTATATAGACAAGGTAAATAAAAATTGCTACATAAAATGCTACAGACCAACTTTACTGCAGCCGCTTTAGACGAAAGCGAGCTTATCGGTATCCAGTCTCTCGCCGATCCGGTGATGAGCACGGCGCAGAGCCTTTCGGAGCTTGCACTGCGCTTCTTTCTCAACCTGCTGTCCTGCTGGATAATAGTCTGTCTGCTCTACTATCCGAAAAGCCGCAGGAAAGACTATGTGTTCACCTTTCTCACCTTTTCCTCGGCGATGCTGCTTCTGCTCTACGCTATGGGCAGGGTGGATGTCGGTGTGGGACTCACCCTCGGACTGTTCGCGATCTTCGGAGTGATCCGCTACAGGACGGAGACCGTGCCTATCCGAGAGATGACCTATCTCTTCGTAATCATTGCCATCGCCGCCGTGAACGGCCTCACGCCGCTGTTCAGGGTCGCGGGAGTCGCCGAGAACGCTCCGCACTATGCGCTGGGGACGGGCGACCTGCTGGTGATCCTCTCCGCCAATGCGCTGTCGATATTGCTGATATGGGTGCTGGAAAGCAGCCGCAGACTCAAGCGCTCCAGCTCCAAGCTTATCCTCTATGACCGGGTAGACCTCATCGTGCCGCAGCGCAGGGAGGAACTTTTCAAGGACATCGAGGAGCGCTGCGGAATCAAGCCCGAGGACATCACCGTAGGTAATATCGATTTCCTCAAGGACTCGGCATATATCAAGGTGTATTACCGGACGGAAACGGCCGCCGACGCCTCGCTGAGTTCCATCGTAAGAAACAAACAGTTCATCGAAAATCAGAATTTATGAAAAATATCATTGCTAAAACCATCTTCTCTCTGGCGCTTGCGGCACTCTCGTCTACGGCCCTTTCGGCACAGGATGTAAACGGCCGGGCCTCCATCGAGGCGGACTGGAAAGTCGCGAAAGGATTCCATATTGAAGCCGGATATGAAGCCCGCACGAAAGACTCCTTTTCCGGCATCGAGAGGAACCAGCTCTCGCTCGGAGCATCCTATAAGCTCAACAAGCACTTCAAGGCAGGTCTGGAATACATCTTCATAGGCCATTACGCGAATTCCTCGGGAGAGTTCCGCCCTCGTCATCGCCTGTCGGCGAATTTCACAGGTACCGCGGATGCGGGCTCGTGGCGCTTCTCTCTCAAGGAAAGGCTCCAGTTCACGCACAAGGCATATGATGTGAACCGCTATCAGGAGGTGCTCAATCCTCTGACCCTCAAGTCCCGCCTGATGGTCAAATACAGGGGATTCCAGTCCGTGGAGCCGTATGCCTACGCCGAAGTGAGGAACATTTTCAACGCTCCGCGTTGCAGCGCCACCTACAACTCCGCCACGGACAAATGGTCTGACTACGAGTTCCTGGGCTATGACCACGCTTACGTGAACCGCGTCCGCGGGGCTGTGGGTCTCGAATGGAAGCTCAACAAGAGCCACAGTCTGGATTTCACGGCTATGTATAATTTCCATCACGAGCAGGAGATCGACACTAACAAGTCCGGCACCAAACTCAAGTCCTACGGATGGGAGAGTCCGCAGACTCTCACCCTCTGCGTCGGCTACAAATTCTCGTTCTGAACGTACTGATTCCAGCATACCATTGCCCGGACGGGCTGCGCTGCAAGGAGGGCGATGTGGGCGGAAGTCTTGGAGTTAAAGGATAATTTGTGTATTTTTACACGCCGCATATATATCCGGCGGCATCAGATTATGAAAAAATTCCTTTTACTGACCGCATCGCTGCTCTGCAGCGCAACCCTTTCATTGGGCGCAGCCCCGAGAACTTATAGTCTGGCATCGCCCGACGGCCGCCTGAGCGTCTCCGTTGAGCTTGGCGAGGAGATTTCCTATACCGTGGAGGCTGACGGAGTGCTCCTGCTCGCGCCTTCGCGCATTTCTATGACTCTTTCCGACGGTACTGTTTATGGCGGAGCCGCGAAGCTGCGCAAGGTCTCGCGCACATCCGCAGACCGCACTTATGACGCCGCCGTTTACAAACGCTCGCGCGTGCGCGACCATTATAACGAGATGATACTGACTTTCAGGGATTTCCGTCTCGTTTGGAGAGCATATGACGAGGGTGTGGCCTACCGCTTCATCTCGAATGCGAAGACTGATTTCTTCGTCAGGTCGGAGCAGGCGGAATTCCGTTTTCCTGAGGACCGGACGATGTTCGCGCCGTATTCGAACGGGGGCACGGGAAGTTTCGAGGCCCAGTTCGCCAATTCTTTCGAGTCTCAGTATCAGCACGCACCGCTCTCGCAGTTCCACGAGGGTTCTCTGGCCATTCTGCCTCTGATGGTCGAGGCTCCGCAGGGAATGAAAGTGGTGATAGCGGAGGCGGACCTTCTGGATTATCCGGGGATGTATCTGAATAATGCCGACGCTTCCACTGTGCTGCACGGGGTCTGGGCTCCTTATCCGGCTGTCACGGAGCAGGGCGGACACAATATGCTTCAGGCTCCGGTGACGCGGCGGGCGGACTATCTGGCTCAGTGTCAGGCGGGAGAGGTCTTCCCTTGGAGGGTTCTGGGAGTTTCGCGGCGCGACTGTGACCTGACCGCCACTGACCTTGTCTATAATCTCGCGACTCCGGCGGCGGACGATGTGGACTGGAGCTGGGTGCGTCCGGGGAAAGTGGCCTGGGACTGGTGGAATGCCTGGAACATCGACGGGGTGGATTTCGCTTCGGGGATAAACAACGACACCTATAAGTATTATATAGACTTCGCTTCCGCGAAGGGTATAGAGTATGTGATTCTGGATGAGGGCTGGGCCGTGAATCTGGCTGCTGACCTGATGCAGGTGGTTCCGGAGATAGACCTCCCTATGCTCTGCGATTATGCGGAGTCGAAGAATGTGGGGCTTATCCTCTGGGCCGGCTATTATGCTCTGAACCGTGATGTCGAGGGACTCTGCAAGCACTATTCCGAGATGGGTATAAAGGGCTTCAAGGTAGACTTTATGGATCGCGATGACCAGGAGATGGTGCGCTTCTATGTGGAGACTGCGCGGATAGCCGCGAAATACGGGCTTCTGATAGATTATCACGGGGCATACAAGCCTACGGGTCTTCAGAGGACCTATCCTAATGTGATCAATTTCGAGGGAGTGTTCGGTCTGGAGCAGATGAAGTGGGCTCCGGCTTCTGTCGATCAGGTGACTTACGACGTGACCATCCCTTATATCAGAATGTATTCCGGTCCTATGGACTATACGCAGGGCGCGATGCGCAATGCGACGCGGTCGAACTATGCTCCGTTCAATGACGAGCCTATGAGCCAGGGGACGCGCTGCCGTCAGCTGGCGGAGTACGTGATTTTCGACGCTCCGTTCACTATGCTCTGCGATACGCCGTCGGCTTATATGCGCGAGGGAGTCTGCACTGATTTCATAGCCTCCATCCCTACGGTATGGGACGAGACGCTCGGCCTGGACGGCAAGGTGGGCGAGTGGGTGGCTATGGCCCGCAGGAGCGGTCAGACCTGGTATGTGGGGGCGATGACCGACTGGAATGAACGCGAGGTGACGCTCGACCTGTCTTTCCTGCCGGAGGGGGATTACAGCGTCACTCTCTATAGGGACGGAGTCAATGCGGGGCGCATCGCGAGGGATTTCGCAGTGGAGACATTCAGCTTGGGGTCTTCCCGTTCCCTGACCGTGCTTATGGCTCCGGGCGGCGGTTTCGCCGCTAAGCTGGAAAGGCGCTGAAATGACCGTATCGCCACGCAGCCCCCGGGAAAGACGGCTTCAGTCTTTTATGTCTGCGGGTTCATAGACAAGAGCCCGGACGATCTCGCGGGATGTGCGTAACTGAGGGGAGGTTCCGAAAGCTTCGGAGCCTCTTGATTTTTTTGCACCGCTCAGCGGAGCGCGGGCGCTGGAGTGGAATTCGCAGGCTCCTGTGAGATGCCGGATTTCGGCTATATTGGCCGGGTTTATCCCGGCCCCGGGCATAATGATGATGCGTCCCGCCGCCTGACGGACGAGGCTGGCGATGAGATTTGCGCCGCTGAGGGCGTCGCTCCGGCCTCCGGAGGTGAGAATCCGGTCGAAGCCGAGGGAGATGATGGTTTCGAGGGCCTCCGACGGGTCTGCGCAGACGTCGAATGCGCGGTGGAAGGTCTTGCTCATTCTTCCGGCGGCCTGCACGAGGCTCCGGCAGGCGTCGATGTCGATTCCGCCCCGCCCCGTGAGCGCGCCGAAAACCACTCCGTCCACGCCCGCCTCCGCACAGAAGCGTACGTCCTCGACCATCGTGTGCAGCTCGTCCCTGTCATAGACGAAATCGCCCTCCCTCGGGCGTATCAGCACGTGCAGCTGCAGACCGTTACGGCCGCAGGCCGCGCCCGCCCGCCTGATCATTCCCGCACTCGGGGTAATCCCCCCGCACTCCAGGTCGGCGCACAGCTCGACCCGCGCCGCGCCGCCCGCCGCCGCCTCCAGAACTGCATCCACGCTGCAGCTGCACACTTCTATAGTTCTCATCGCTTATAAAGATTCTTGTAGCTGTCGCTGTTCCAAGTGATTATGCCTGTACCGTGCTTGAAATTCGCGTTGAGGTCGGTACGCCCCGGCTCATACTTCTCCCAGACGGCCTCACCCCTTTCGATATCCTCCACTACTGAGCGCATATCGAGGACATACTGCATATCCAGAGCAGGCAATGCTCCTCTCTGCCAGTCGTGGCCTCCGTAAAGGACAAGCTTCGAAGTGTCTATTCCGTGTGTGGGATTCTCTATATACTCTATGAGATGGCCGATGCCCTTAGAGAAGTCCTTGAAGCCTTCCTCCGAGAACAGCCAGCAGCCGCTCCCGGACCCCAGCGCATCCCCGGAGAAGATGATGTTCCCGCCCTCGAGGACGAAGACCATAGAGCCCCGGGTATGGCCGGGAACCATCACTGTATTAAGCTTATAGCCTCCCAGGTCGAACACCCGGCCTTCATCGAAGAAGCTCACCCTCTCTTGCGGGAACCCCTTCAGATAGCGTTCATTCTCCGCGAAATCCACCCTCGGAAGCAGGAATTCGATGCTCTCGTCATCGGCGAAGGCGTGAGCCATCCCGACGTGGTCCGGGTGGGCGTGCGTGACGGTGACCAGCTTTTCGCGCTCTCCGGCAAGGCCGTAGAAAATGTTCCGGAGCGACTGTGCGGCATCGTCGGCCCACTTGACATCATTCGAAAGGTCTATCAAGACGGCCTTCCGGTCGCCCACCACCAGATACATATTCGAGCAATTGTTCATACCGGCACTCGCCCCCTCAGCTCCGATATGTATGCCGGCCGGATTCGCGCTGTTCGAATCCTCTATCCCGTAAACACCTTCCCCTATGACGGTGACCGTATATGGCCCCATCTCCACGGAAGACTTCTCCCGCAGGGCTTCGCGGATGTCGTCTCCGCCCGTCTGCGCATCGTAAATCAGCTCCTTGGTGAGAGGATCGCGGCGGAAATGCCGGAAATAATCCCACATCAGCTCCGCATCGGGCTTGAAATTCCAGTGCCCGTATTCGTTTATGGTGTTGAGACGCATAAGAGGCACCCCGTCCTTCACCAGATCGCCGGTCTCTATGGAATAACGGTCTTTCAGCAGAATCTTCCTGCGGTTCTCGAGTCTGATTCCGAAGGTGGAGTCCGCTCTGAAATCCGGCTGTGGCGACACTTCGAGCCCGTTGAGCGTCTGATAGGCGACCCAGGCGCGGAAGAAGGAGTTCTCCTCCCAATTCTCTTCCGAGAGGTACGGCACGACGCTGTCGCATTTTCCGGTCACGGAGAAATATGCGGTCCGTACCGCGCCACGCTTCTGGCGGGCCTCGTTCAGAATCGAGTTGAAATCGTAGCCGAAACGGAAACGTCCCGGAATGATGCCCGCCGAGTGCGCTCCGACAGCGGCGAACACGTGCGATTTCCTGATACCGAGCCCCGTCGCGGTCAGCGAACCGGCGGAGAGCCCTTCCGCATAGATGCGCGAGGCATCAAGCTGCGGGTAGGTTTCCAGCAGATGATACACGACCTGCTCGATGCCGTTGAGTCCCATCACCGCATAGCCGTTCCCCTGCCATTCGAGTTCCGCCACCACGAAGCCCTCGCGCGCGGCCAGCTCCACGAATCCCGAAGTCTCGGCCTGCGTGCGCGGGTCATTGTTGTTCCCGTGCAGCAGAATGACGAGCGGAACGCTGCCTGTCGCAGCGTTCAATGTGGCTGTGGGATGGTATTCATACCAGAGGTAGTCTCCCGCCCCCGTTATGTCCTCCACCCTCACGCGCCTTTCGACTCCGAGCCTGTCAGTCATCACGTACTCGGCCAACTCGCCCGGCCCGAATTCATCGAATCCGCTGCCCATATACCAGGTGTGGGCATAGTTGTTTATGCGATAGTTCCGGCTCAGGACTTCCTCCCACGCCATCTTCACGAGTTCCCTGTCCGAAAGGCCCCGGGATGTGCAGACTACCACACGTTTCAGGGAATCGGAGAGGCTTGCGTAGCGGGAGAGGCCCGCGGATTTGTCCTGAAGGACAGCTTCGTCTGCCGCGATGTAGGAGGCGGCCGCCTTGGCGGCGCCCTTGCCGGCTATGAATGCCGGAACGGGAGCGGAGTCAGATGGCAGGCGGGCGGGACTGCCTCCTATGGAGGCGATTCCCGCCACCGGACCGGCATTGGCCGCTATGGCGGCGTTCACGAAAGTCGCTCCGCTGCCGAGTCCGATGACTTTGAGGTTGGAGATGACGCGCATCCGGCTGCAGAAGTCTCTGAATGCCTGCAGGTCGGCGGTCTTGTCGTAGGATTTGCCGTCGGACGGGGTCATTACGCAGACGGAGCCGGAGAAAGTCCGCACGAGGCTGTCCAG
The DNA here is from genome assembly GCA_963656985.1 of Bulleidia sp. GTDB lineage: Bacteria > Bacteroidota > Bacteroidia > Bacteroidales > UBA932 > Cryptobacteroides. The sequence goes on from CAVKLO010000016.1 coordinate 10,769, forward strand.
CCCGAGGGACGAGATGAGGCGGTCAGCGCTCCCGCTGTCGGCGCAGACGTAGTCGGGATATACGAGGAAAAACGGTGAGACACCGGAGAAACGCCCTTCGATGGACTTGACGGTATCCCTGTAGAAATATGCCGCCGACCCCTCGCCCGGGAACTTTATGGTACGCAGGCTCTCCTGTGCCTGCACGGACAGCCCGCACAGGCAGGAGATCATAAGCAGAATATTTTTAAAGGCTTTCATCATCTGTGATTATATCGTACGAAGATACATATTTTTTCCGCTCTCCCGGCCTGTTCGTGCATCAAAGCGGTTCAAACGGCAACTGTCCGACAGGAGAGATCTTCCTATATGGCTTCCGTTCTTCTCCCGAGTACCGGAATATGGCATCAGCCACGAAATAACCGAGATTGACCGGGACGGCATTTCCGATCATCTGTTCCACATCGGTTTTCGTGCCGTCAAAGGAAAAATCCTCAGGGAAGGTTTGAATCATACTGCGCTCTCTTGTCGTCAGCGGCCTGATGCCGTCTGTCGTCTGTACAGGGTCACCGGGATGCGGCTTATATCCCTGCGGAACGGGACGGTTTACGCCGCGGATAGTGGCACTCGGCTCATCTACGCTGAAAATACCCCTGCGGACATAACTTCTGGGATGCCGATAGTAATATTTTATGTCCAGTTTATTCCCGAAATAATCCGCAACTGTCATCTCGCGCTCTGTCATACCCTTGAGTAGCTCGCCCTTCATAAAATCATCCTCGGCACCGAGACGGCCTATCATAACGAAGCGTTTACGCCGTTGCGGAACTCCGCATCGTGCGGCGTTAAGCACCAGATATGTAGTGCCATATCCCGCAGCGTGGAACAGCGCCTGCGCATCCGCAAGCTTGTTCGTCTTGAGAATGCGTTCGACATTTTCCATTACAAACCATTGCGGATGGACGGCACATACGATCTGTGCGTAGCAGACCGTCAGATTCCCTCTTCCGTTGTCCTCATCACGTTTTCCGGCGGACGAGAAGTCCTGACAAGGCGGCCCTCCGATAATCATATCGGGATTATAGGGCTTGATTCTGGATACGGACTCTTCGACATCTGACAGGTCAAGTCTGATGGCGGGATGGCTGAAATTGTTACCATATACGGCCAGAGCGTCGTCCCAGTTGTCAAAGCCCGCCACGACATCCACCCCGGCCTTTTCGAAACCGAGGCTGAGCCCGCCGCAACCGCAAAATAAATCGACCGCTTTCATCATACGAACAATTCGGGGTGACTGACGAGATATGCATCGAATCGCCGCTCCGGGCGTAAGAACTTCTGTCCGTCTCCAAGAATAATATTCTTGATTTCGTATTTGGAGATACGGGGTTTTTCCAGAGCCTCGCAGTTCATCATCGGGTTAGTC
>CAVKLO010000017.1:0-7844 GCA_963656985.1 Bulleidia sp.
CGCCAGTTCTTCCTTTCCCTCGGCAAAGAATGAAATCGCCTGCTCCACGCTCATATCGAGGATATCGTCCACGTTCTTCCCCCGATAGCGCACGTCGAGCACGTCCTGCTTGAAACGCTTGCCGCCGCAGGCCTCGCAGACCATCGTCACGTCCGCCATAAACTGCATCTCGATCTTCACGATGCCAGCTCCCTGGCACTCCGGGCAGCGTCCGCCCTCCTGATTGAAGGAAAAATGAGCCGCCGTGATGCCGTTTATGCGGGCATACTGCTGCTGCGCGAGCAGTTTGCGTATGTCGTCGTAAACCTTGAGATAGGTGGCCGCATTGCTCCGCGTGCTGCGGCCGATGGGGTTCTGGTCCACGTACTCCACTCTCTGTATCCTGTCGAGATGCCCCCGGAGTCCGCGATGCGTGCCCGGAAGGTCGCCGGAATCGTTCAGCCGCCGGTACAGCGCGGGCGCGAGGATGTCGCGCACGAGCGAAGACTTGCCGCTGCCGCTGACTCCCGTCACCACCGTCAGCACCCCCAGAGGGAAGCGGACATTGATGTCCTTGAGGTTGTTCTGCATCGCTCCCGTCACCTCGATATAATATTGCCACCAGCGCTTCTCGCGACTGTAGCGCTGCCGCCGGCCGCTTATGTACTGAAGCGTGAGGGAGCGCGAAAGGACCTCGGGAGCGGGATCCCCGTCCGGCTTCCCCTCGAACACTATCTCCCCGCCGCCATCTCCGGCGAGCGGCCCCATATCCAGCAGCAGGTCCGCCGCGCGGATTATCTCCTCATCGTGTTCCACCACGATCACCGTATTCCCGATGTCGCGAAGGCGGCGGAGCACCGCGATAAGCCTCTCGGTATCACGCGAATGCAGACCTATCGAAGGCTCGTCCAGAATGTACATCGACCCCACGAGCGAACTTCCGAGCGCAGTGACGAGATTTATCCTCTGGCTCTCGCCGCCCGAAAGCGTATTGCACGCCCGCGAGAGCGTGAGATAGCCAAGTCCCACGTCTTCGAGACACTTAAGACGCGAGACGATCTCCTCTATCGCCTTCCCGGCTATGCCGAGTTCATAGCTGTCGAGCGCAGCGGGGGTCTGTCCGCCGCCGAGCAGAGAGGAGAACCACGGCAGTGCCTCGCCCACCGTCATATCGAGCGCCTCCGCGATGTTTTTTCCGGCGATGCGCACATAGAGCGCCTCTTTCCGGAGCCTCGTACCCTTGCACGCTCCGCAGGAGGTGCGCCCGGAGAAGCGCGAAAGCATAAAGCGGAACTGTATCTTGTAGCGCTGGGTCTGCACCCAGTCGAAAAATTCGTTGATGCCGACGATGCTCTCCGAGTCCCCCTCGACGCTGCGGGCGTTCCATATCAGGTCCTTCTGCTCCGCGTCCAGCTCGCAGTATGGTCTGAACACGTCCAGTCCGTAGCGCGGCGCGACGTTCACCAGATGCTCGCGGAACCAGTCCATCTTCTCCCCGCGCCAGCAGGCGATCGCCCCGTCGTAGATGCTCTTCGACTTGTCCGGCACCACGAGATCCTCGCTGATGCCAATGATCTTGCCCAGACAGCCGCAGACCGGGCAGGCCCCAAGCGGACTGTTGAAGCTGAAAAGGTACTCGTCGGGCTTGCGGAAAGTGATTCCGTCCAGCTCGAAGCGGCTGCAGAAACTGCGCGACTCTTCTCCGCAGACCGCAGTCACGGAGCCGTTCCCCTGACGGAAAGCCGTCTCCACGGAAGAGAGCAGACGCGCGCGCAGATCGCCGTCCATCGGCTCCGGCCCCGCCTTGAGCCTGTCCACGAGAAGCAGCAGGCCTTGCGGCCAATCCGCCTTCTCCGCACGCGTCATCACCTCGTCGAGCCGCAGCGCCGCTCCGTCCTTCCAGAAACGCGAGAAGCCCTGCGCACTCAGGCTCAGCATAAGCTCCACCTTGTCGGAGCGGCCGTCCCAGCCAATGTCGGAAAGGACGTACACCGGAATGCTCCCGTCCGCCTGCCCTAAGCATCCGCTTATGAACTCCATCACGTCCGCCGAGGAGGAGCAACGCACTTCATCCCCGCTCACCGGCGAGAAAGTATGGCCGATACGGGCATATACAAGTCTCAGATAATCATATATCTCCGTCGTGGTGGCGACTGTCGAGCGGGGATTCTTCACATTCACCTTCTGCTCGATGGCGACGGCGGGAGGTATGCCCTCTATGGTATCCACGTCCGGTTTTCTGCTCCGGCCGAGGAACTGGCGGGCATAAGAAGAAAGGGACTCGGCGAAGCGCCTCTGGCCTTCAGCGTAGAGCGTGTCGAATGCCAGAGAGGACTTTCCGCTGCCGGAAATGCCTGTTATGACCGTGAAACGCCCGCGCGGAATCTCGATGTCGAGATTCTTGAGATTGTTCTCCCGCGCCCCCCTTATGACTATGCACCCTTTCTCCATACGGACGCAAATGTAGTGTTTTTATTCAGAAATCTCTATATTTGCGAGAATCGGCATCCCGGCCCGGAGTCGGGACGAGCGCATAGATAGATTATTATGAAGAATACGGTGAAAACGCTTATGCTTACCGGCGGAGCGGCTCTTATGCTCTGCGCCTGCACCCGGCAGAATGAAGCCGGAGATGATTTCAAATACCTCATCGATGAATTCGCGGACTTGAAGATAATGAGGTACCGCGTGCCGGGATGGGACGGACTCAGCCTTCAGCAGAAGGAGTATGTTTACCATCTCTCGGAAGCGGCCAAATGGGGACGCGACATCTATTGGGACCAGGGCGGAAAATGGAACCTTCCTGTCCGCCACGCGATAGAGGACATAATAGACAAATATCAGGGAGACCGCGAAAATGCGGATTTCCGGAACTTTATGGTTTACGCGAAGAGAGTGTTCTTCAGCAACGGCATACATCATCACTACGCCGAGGACAAATTCTTCCCGGCCTGCCCTAAGGAATATTTCCGCAAGCTGCTGGTAAGCTGCGGCCACGAAAGGGAATGCGAGGAGCTGCTCAAGGTCATCTATGACCCGACAGTGCTGCCTCAGCGCAAGTCCACCGATACGAAGGGGGACATCGTGGCGGAGTCGGCGGTGAATTTCTACGAGGGGGTCACCCGCGCCGAAGTGGAGAAATACTATGCCTCCATCGAGGTGAAGAACGACCCGACCCCGATTTCCTACGGTCTGAACAGCAAGGTCTGCAAGGATGCGGACGGCAAGGTGTATGAGGAGGTCTGGAAGGCCGACGGGCTTTACGGGGCCGCCATCCGCAAGATAACGGAAGAGCTCGAAAAGGCCGCCAAGGTCGCGGAGAACGCGCAGCAGAAAAAATATATAGGGACCCTAATCGACTACTACAGGAGCGGCGACCTGCGGCTATGGGACGAATATAACATAGAGTGGCTTCAGGATACGCTCGGGACCGTGGACTTCATAAACGGATTCATCGAGGACTATAACGACCCTCTCGCCCGCAAGGGTTCCTGGGAAGCTATGGTGAACATAAAGGACCACGCCGCTTCCGAACGCACAGAAATCCTGAGCGCCGACGCCCAGTGGTTCGAAGACCATTCTCCGGTGGATGACAGATTCAAGAAAAAGGAGGTCAAGGGCGTGAGCGCCAAGGTGATAAACGCCGTGCAGCTTGCCGGAGACTGCTACCCTTCCACCCCTATCGGAATCAATCTTCCGAACGCCGACTGGATTCGCCGCGACTACGGTTCCAAGTCCGTGACCATAGCGAACATCACCTCCGCCTACGACCTCGCGGCACAGGAGTCCCCGAAGAACACCCTCAGCGAGTTCGCCTGGGACGAGGAGGAAATCGCCCTGGCGAAGAAATACCTCAGCCTCACGGACGAAATCCACACCGACCTGCACGAGTGCCTCGGACACGGATCGGGTCAGATCCTGCCGGGAGTCTCCCCTAACGCTATGGGCGAATACTCCTCGACTCTGGAGGAGACCCGCGCAGACCTCTTCGGTCTCTACTACTGCGCAGACCCCAAGCTTGTGGAGCTGGGCATCCTTCCGGACGGGGAAGCCTACAAGGCGCAGTTCGCGAACTACATCCGGAACGGCCTGATGGTCCAGTTCTCCCGCGTGGAGCCGGGCCGCAAGAACACCGAAGCCCATATGCAGAACCGCCTGCTCATCTCGGCCTGGTGCTATGAGAAGGGAGCGGCGGACAATGTCATAGAGAAGAAAGTCCGCGATGGCAAGACCTATTTCGTCGTGAATGACTACGAGGCCCTGCGCGGTCTTTTCGGGAAGCTTCTCGCCGAGGTGCAGCGCATCAAGTCCGAGGGGGACTATGCCGCAGGCAAGGCTCTGGTGGAGAAATACGCGGTGAACATCGACCCTGAGATCCACAAGGAGGTGCTCGAAAGATACGCCGCCCTGAATCTCAAGCCTTACGGCGGTTTCGTGAATCCGGACATCGTGCCTGTGGAGAAGAACGGAGTCATCACGGACTATGTATTGGACTACGGCAAGAGCTATCTCGACCAGATGATGGAGTACGGCCACGACTACGCCGCACTGAAATGATGCCGCAGTGCCCGCCCGCGATATGGAGCGTCTGCTGAAAGACTACTGCTACTATCTCAAGATGGAGAGAAGGATGTCGCCGAACACGGCGGTATCCTATTCTTCTGATATAAAGGAGTTTTTCGCGGACTGCGGAACAGACCCCCTGAATGTGGGGAGAGAAGATGTCCGCGACTGGCTCGCGGAAAGGGCCGGGAAGGTGTCCAAGCGGACCCAGGCCAGAGAGCTGAGCGCGCTCAAGTCGTTCTTCGATTATCTGATACTCGAGGGCGAGCGCAAGGACAATCCCTGCGATGCTCTGGAGAGTCCCAGGATTGGCCGGCATCTGCCGGACGTGCTGTCAGTCGAGGAGGTGGACAGGATAATGGAGTCCGTGGACTGCTCCACGGCTAAAGGTCTGCGCGACAGGGCGATACTGGAGATTCTGTACGGCTGCGGGCTGCGTGTCAGCGAGGCGGTGGGGCTGAAGATTTCCGACGTCTTTCTGAAGGAGGGCTTCGTCAGAGTGACAGGCAAGGGCGACAAGCAGAGGATAGTCCCTCTGGGGGAAGTGGCGGCCGATCATTTCACGCGGTATCTGGAATGCAGACCGGCCGAAGAGGGGGCGGAGTATGCGGACACGGCCTTCCTGAACCGCAGCGGACGTCCGCTCACGAGGGTCTATGTATTCAATATGGTGAAGACTCAGGCCGTCGCGGCAGGCATAAGCAAGAACATCTCTCCGCATACTTTCAGACATTCGTTCGCCACGCATCTGATAGAGAACGGGGCGGACCTGAGGGTGGTGCAGGAGATGCTGGGACACGAAAGCATCCTTACCACCGGCATTTATACCCACATAAACTCCGCCACCTGGCAGGCCGCCGTGCTGGAGCATCACCCGAGGAATCATAAGGGATAGAGGATGCGGCCGGAGAGGCTCGGAAAATGCGGGCGCTGTGCGGGACGGAGTGGGGACAGACCGGGTGACGGACAGACGGTTTGATTATTTATGAGAGTTACTTACCTTTGCAGGCGTATGAAAAAGATTATCGCCAGACTGACCGTGTTCTGTGCCGCAGCCGCGGCGCTCGTGTCCTCCTGCCGCTGCGGCGGAGGACACGAGCCCGAGGACGTGCAGTGCAAGAACCTGCTGCTGATCTATGCCGCCGGGCACAACTCCCTGAGCGGCTTTCTCGAGCAGAACATAAAGGACATCATCAGCTCCGCCCAGGAAGGGACCGGCTATGTCCCCGTGAAGAACAGCGAGGACGTGCTTCTGGTGATGAGCCACAGGCCGAGACTGTCGGGATACTATGCCGTGAACACGCCCGCGTCCCTGGTCCGCCTCTATCTGGAGAAGGACTATAAGGTGAAAGGTTCCAGAGCGAGAATCGACACGGTTATGGTCGATACTCTGAAGATCTATCCGGCGGACTTCATCTCCACGAAGAAAGGCGCATTGAGGCAGGTGCTGCAGGATGTGGACGGACTGTTCCACGCTGAAAAATACGGAATGGTCTTCTCCTCCCACGGCACGGGCTGGGTTCCTCCGGGGTACTATTCCGACCCCGACAAATACGACAGGGCCTCCCGTCCGGCGCGTTCACTGCCGGGAAGCGCGAGCGGAGCTGTCCCTTATGTGGAGGACGAGGAATTCCCGGACGGCCCTCCTGTCCGCAGCATCGGTCAGACCAGGCTCAAGGAAAACGGCACGAACATATCCTATGAGTTCCAGATAGACGATTTCGCGGACGAGTTCTGCATCCATTTCGACTACATCTACTTCGACGCCTGCCTTATGGGAGGAGTGGAGTTCGCCTATCAGATGCGCAGCGCCTGCGACTATCTGGCCGTTTCCCCGGCCGAGGTCCTGGCTCAGGGAATGAACTACTACACTTGCGTGGAATCGCTTCTGAAAGGCGGGAGGGGTGATATAGAAAGCGTCTGCAAGTCCTATTATGAGCTTTACGCGAATCAGACCGGGACATACCGCTCGGCTACGATAAGCCTTGTGGACTGCAGGGCGATGGACGATCTTGTTTCCGTCTGCAAAGAGCTCTTCGAAAAATACCGCGTGAAACTCAGCATACTCGACAACGTGGACATCCAGCCTTACTTCCGCTCCTACCATCACTGGTTCTACGACCTGGAGGACATACTTCTCAAGTGCGGCATCACTGCGGATGAGCAGAGCCGTCTGGAAGCGGCCCTGGACAAATGTCTCATCTACAGGAAGGCCACAGAGCAGTTCCTGAGCGGCAGCGGGGGATTCGACATCGACATCTATTCGGGCCTGAGTATGTATCTGCCGTGCCGCGGGAGTTCATATCTGGACAGCTATTACAGCACTCTGGACTGGAACGGGGCGACTTCGCTCGTCGGCGCGGAGTGACGCCTCGCGCAGGTTCTCAGTAACAGCTTCCCCGGAAAGTTCCCCGAGACGGACTCGGGGAGCAGCTCCCAGAGGACGGCCACCGAAAACAGTCCCACCCCGCGGGCGGAGCGGAAAGTTTTTGTTATTCGCGGATTATCATTATCTTTGCGGCCGCATCCGGAAAGCCGTACGGCTTTGGTGCAATGGGGGCCGGACCCGTTCCGGCTTGAGTAACACATTTAAAAAAACATTACGATGCAGCATTTTGAACTGAAAGGCCGGATCCGCCAGGTGGGAAACAAGGCGGTCATCAAGGCATTCCGCAAGCAGGGCCTCGTCCCTTGCAATCTTTACGGTCTCGGTATGGAGAACGTTCTCTTCACGGTAAACGATAAGGACCTCAAGGGAGCCATCGAGACCCCTAAGTCCTACATCATCGACCTCGTTCTGGATAACGGCAAGACTTACAACGCCGTATTCCACGAGCTCCAGTTCCACCCGGTAAAGGACAACTGCCTCCACGTGGACTTCCTCGCGGTAAATGAGGAGAAACCTATCACCATCGCAGTCCCTATCGTCATCGAAGGACACTCGGTAGGTGTGCAGCAGGGCGGCAAGTTCACGCAGAACTCCCGCAAGCTCCGCATCAGCGCCCTTATGGCGAACCTTCCCGACGAAGTGAAAGTGGACATCAGCAGCCTCCAGCTTGACAAGGTCATCAAGGCCGGCGATCTGCACTTCGAGAACATCACCGTCGTAACGGACAAGGACACCATCATCTGCGGCGTCAAGTCCACACGCAATATGACGGCTCAGGCGACTGAGTAAGCTTTACTGCGATGGATTATCTGGTAGCGGGATTGGGCAACATAGGCGCCGAGTACGCCTCTACCAGGCATAATGCAGGATTTATGATATTGGATGCCTGGGCTCAGGCATCCAATGTCGTTTT
>CAVKLO010000017.1:7854-12159 GCA_963656985.1 Bulleidia sp.
AGGGACGCACGTTCCACCTGCTGAAGCCTTCCACTTATATGAATCTGAGCGGGAACGCCGTGCGCTACTGGCTGACGAAACTTCCCGTGCCGAATGAGAATCTGATCGTCATCTGCGACGACATAAATCTGCCGTTCGGGACGATCCGTATGCGCAAGAAGGGCAGCGACGGGGGCCACAACGGACTCGCGAACATCATTGAGCTGCTCGGAAGCGACGAATTCACGAGAATCCGTTTCGGCGTGGGCAATGATTTCTCCCGGGGCGGACAGATCGACTATGTTCTGGGCAAATTCAGCCCGGAAGAGATCGAGGTTATAAAAAGGAAAAGCGAAAGGATAGTGGAGGGCATAAAGGCTTTCTCCACCGTCGGGCCTGACAGGGCGATGAACTTTCTGAATGCAAAAGAAGACTGATTTATTTGCATTTATGAGTGGTTTTACATATCTTGCGGTCTGATAGTGTTCAGCAAATAATGTAAACACAACAATACAAACTTTTTAAATCTTAAAGAAATGAAAGAACTCGTTGAAAAAATCAAGGCCGAAATCGTTGATTTCCAGGTAAATGCCGAGGCCCAGGTAGAAAAGGGAAACAAGGCTGCAGGTGCCCGCGCCCGCAAGGCCGCCCTCGAGCTTATGAAGGACCTCAAGGAATTCAGAAAGGTATCTGTAGAGGAAGCTAAGAAATAATCATAAAAAATTATTTCGACCGTGCAACGTTTATAAACCCACCCGCATCTATAATGCAGGTTTAGGTTTTAGTACACGTCTAAGAGCTGGTTGCCGCGAGGTGCCGGCTCTTATTTTTTTTGTCGCCCTTTCCGGCCGACTCTGCATTTTTCATCACGCGTAGCGAGTCCTTAGGTGAATCGAGATGTACGGATAACGTTTTAAATGTACCCCACGATGTGCTATTTTACATCGAGATGTACGCTTTGCAGCGATTTTGCACATCTCGTTGCACCGCAAGGGGCAACATCTCGATGCACACGAGGGCGGAAGAAAGGTCGCATACGGCAGACTCCGGTCCCGGTGCGTTAGGATTACCTGACGTAAAAATACACCCCATCGGGTTGTTTTATCAAAAAATATTATATTTTTGTACCCAAACGGGATGATTAGTTCTTTTGCTAAGGTAATTTATACCCGAAAGGGCCGATTCGGTTATTTTTTAGGAATCACTAAAATTATCCATATGGATTTAGGAGGTTATATCCGAAGTAAGCGGAAAACATTCAAACTGACTCAGGTGGAGCTTGCTGAGCGTAGCGGAGTGGGTATCCGCTTCGTACGCGAACTGGAAAGAGGCAAGGCCACGGTGCAGCTGGATAAGGTGAACCAGGTGCTGGCTCTCTTTGGCGAAGAGCTCAAGCCTCAAAAAATCAGTGAATTATGAAAAAGGCCGGTGTTTATATGAATAATATCTTCTGTGGAGTTCTCACGGAGGATGAGTCCGGCTATCACTTTCAGTATGATGAACAATATCTGAAGTCCGGAAATGGAATGCCGTTAAGCCCGACTATGCCTCTTCAGAGTGAAGAATACACGAAAGAGATGATGTTTCCGGTATTCGACGGCCTCATTCCGGAAGGATGGATGCTGGACATCGTGCGCAAGAACTGGAAGATCGATCCGAGGGACCGTATGTCGCTTCTTCTGACCTGCTGCAGAGACTGTATAGGAAATATAAGTGTAAAGGAATATGAGCGATAGGTGTCTATACTGTTACAAGGAGCTTGAAGACGGACAGAAAGATTATCATCCGGCTTGCGCCCGAAAGTTTTTCGGGAGCAAGTCCGCTCCCCTGCTGCCTTATACCAGAGACAATATCGATGCTCTGGCTCTGGAAGTCCTCAGGACAAATGCGTCTGTACCGGGTGTCCAGGCGAAACTTTCCCTGGACTTGAATCGTCGAGGGAGGAATGAGCCGGACAGGCTTACCATAGTAGGCCTGTGGAGAAACTTTATACTCAAGCCCCAGAGTCCTGTTTACAATTCATTGCCGGAACTGGAGGATGTCACGATGAAACTCGCCTCCATAGCCGGAATCGAAACCGCCCCGCATAGTCTGATACGGATGGCTGACGGGGAACTCGCGTACATCACCAGAAGAATGGACCGCTCGAAGGACGGCAGAAAATTCTCGATGCTGGATATGTGCCAGCTGACCAACCGTCTGACCGAGCATAAATATCTCGGCTCCTATTCTCAGCTTTCAGATGTCATCAGAAAATATTCCGAAGCCTCAATGCTGGATGTCCAGCGGTTCTGGGAGATAGTCATATTCTCCTGGATCACGGGGAACTCCGATATGCACTGCAAGAATTTTTCTCTCATTGAACGCGAAGGCATCGGTTATGTCCTTGCCCCTGCCTACGATTTGCTCTCAGTCCTTCTGACCGGCATCGCAGACAATGACGAGCTGGCGATGCCCCTTTCCGGATATGGGTCAGAAAATCTTTCCGGATTCAGCCGCAAGGATTTCCTTGCTACAATGCAGGCGGCAGGCGTGACCGACAAAATCTGCGATATGATTATAGACCATCTGGCCGGATGCCGTGAAAAATGGTTTGAGATGATAGACTCCTCCTTCTTGGGAGACTTACTGAGGAGTTCATATAAAACCCTGATAGACAACCGCCTGTCCAGACTCTAACTGGACTGATATATGGACGGAAAAGAATTAATGCCTGCCGTCCGGTCATCGACACGCGCATCTCGGCAGGCTCCGGGTTTCACGCATTACGGTGGGACTCGGTAGGGGAATGGCGTGGGGCCGCATAGGAGGCCGTGACCTCGTGGGGCATCGCGAAGCCGTATTGGACGCGGCAGCGGCCGAAATCTCCCCGCATCGGACGGCGGCAAACACATAAGCATTGGACGCGGCAGCGGCCGCCTGCCTCACCTGGCACGTGGGGCAGGCGGAGGGGAGCCAGACGAGAGTCGAGGGTCGAAGGTCGAGAGACGACAGACGAGTGACGATGGTCGAGGGTCTGCAGACGAGAGACGACTGTCAGAATCCGCCTACTCCTCGGGCTGGAACATAGGGTCCCAGGCGGGGAGCTTGACCGGAGTCTGCTCGAGCATCTTCAGGATGTCGGCGGGAACGTACTTCTTCTCGGCCACCACGCGGAACATATACTCCTCGAACCAGCGGTCGGTCATAATGATGTTGCCCTTGTAGCCGGACGAGGCTCCCCAGCTGTTCTCCACCATCCACTTCACGGGCTTGCCTTCCGAGTCGAGATCCACGGCCTTGAGAGTCATCGCGTGGGAGGAACCGCTCGCGTGGGTGAGTATCCTCTCCTTCTTGTCCATAGTGAACTGAACGCCGAGCAGCGACTCGTAATCGTAGTTGTCCAGATCCGCCACGCCCTTGCCGCGGTTCAGGAACTTGGCCACGTCGCAGGAGAAATACATAGCCGTGTCATCCTTTATGGAAGCGATGGCCACCTCCTTGATCCTCTCGATAGGGAGATTCACATACAGCCAGTTATGCCCGTCGAAAACGTGACGGTCATACTCGATTTCATAGACCTTGCCGTACTCGCGGGTCGGATCGTTCATCAGCATCACGTAACCGTTCACAAGGTCGGCTCCCACGAACTCGTCGTAGAAGGACTTCGGAGTGTAGCTCTTGCGGCTCACGAACTCGTTCTTCGCATCGTATCTGGTCCACTCGAACTCAGCCGGCGGCTCGCCCAGACAGAGGCAGAGGATGCGATAGACGTCCTTGAGCATATCAGCCTTCATCGCGCCGAGGTCGGCCTTCTTGCCGGCAGCCCTCAGGGCCAGACCGTCTTGACGCAGGAGAGTCCGGAGCTGGGTGGACATATTCGAAGTGCTGTTCGCGCAGAGGGTCTCCGGCATAACTGAGGCCGGAACCAGACCGTATTTGCTCACAAGATCGGACACTCCGGTGAACTGCCCTCCGTCGCCCAGCGGATTCGAGAACAGCCAGTCCACGGTCCGGTCGCTCATCGGGAGGCTGCGGGTGCGGATGATGGATTCCAGGAAAAGATTCGCCTTTTCCAGCTGGTCATAGAAGAACACATAGTTCTGCGAGAAAGTGAAATCGCCCAGGTCGTGGGTGCTTATCATCTTGGCGCGCAGCACATTGAGGCCGGAAAACAGCCAGCAGCGTCCGGAGGACTTCTGGTCGGTTATGCCCTTGGTCTTCACCTCGTGGGAGAAATGCGTGTCGATCATCGCCAGATTCTCGCTGTTCTCGGCGAGAAGCGACATCGACTGCGCGTTCAGTGCGTTGCGTATGGCCTTCTGCTCGGCGGAGCCGGTATAGGAC
>CAVKLO010000018.1:0-2499 GCA_963656985.1 Bulleidia sp.
CACCCGGAACGAGCAGATGCCCGCACTCCGTAGTCCGGACCCCGAATTCGTCCCCGGGTGCTTCGATGCGGCCTCCGAGCGACTGCGCCGCCCACTTCAGGTTATCGTCATTCTCGGAGCGCTCGAAAGTGCAGGTCGAGTATATCAGACGGCCGCCTGCGGCCAATGCGGGCCAGACGTCCGCGAGGATGCGTCTCTGCCGGGCCGCGCAGAGTTCCACGTTTTGCGGGGACCACTCCTCGAGAGCGCGTGGATCCTTGCGGAACATCCCCTCCCCCGAGCAGGGCACGTCGGCGAGTATGATATCGAAGTAGCCTTCCAGACGCGCGAACGCCTTGGGATCGGCACTGCACACCACCACGGCGGGGTCTCCCCAGACGGCGGTGTTGTCCAGCAGGACGGAGGCCCTCTGCCTCATCACCTCGTTAGCGATCAGGATGAAACCGTCCCCGCAGGCCTGCCGCAGCGATGCCGCGAGGTCCGTAGTCTTGCCGCCGGGGGCCGCGCAGAGGTCCAGCACGCGCAGCGTCCTCCCCCGGGCCTTTTCCATCACGCTCTTCAGAACCTTGCGGAAGATATGGCCCGTGAACATCGCGGAACTGTCCTGGACGTAATAGGCCCCCGCGTGATAATTCGGATGTAGCGTAAATACAGGACGGCTCGTGAGGATGTAGCCGTACGGGCTCCACGGGACCTTCCGGGCACCATTCAGAATAGGAAGCGGGGCGGAAGGAGTCTTGAACGGATTCAGGCGCACGGATACAGGAGGCTGCTCATCCATAGAGCGCCTGAAAGCCGCATAGGCCTCAGGGCCGAGAGCCTGTTCCAGATGTGAGACGAGGGATGCGGAATCGAGCTCTGCCATCTCTCAGAACTTGAAATTCTTCAGCATTTCGGGATCCACGCCCTCGGGCATACGGCCTTCGGAAGCCGCCACCAGAGCATCGACTATCTTGTCCAGGGCGGTCTGTATCTTCGTGCCGAGCATCATCTTCATCATAAGATTCAGGTCGGCGGACACGTTTATGTAAAACTCCGTTTTCGAAGGGCTGTCGGTCTGCTCGAAATGCAGATCTATCGTAAAGTGGAACGGAGCGCCGTCATCCTCGAGCATTATAAGCTTATAAGGCTCTCTGCGGACGATTCTCACTCCTATGCTGAAACCCTGCACCACAGCCTTTATGGAATCATAGTCGGCCGTGACCGCATCCCGCTTGTCCTCGGGAATCATATCCCGGAAGCGGCTGCAGTCCACGAAATTCATATACAGTTCACACGCTGGGCGTGAGACTGTCCCGTGTTTGCTTTTGTATTGAGTTGCCATTTTACTATTTTTGCGGACAGACTACAAATATAGCAATTTTTCCGATGCACAGAATTTATTTCGAGAAACGCTGCATTATCATCTGTTCTCCCGGGGAGCAGGCGCTCTCCGACCCTAACGCGGTGGAGTTCCATTACGGGCTGAAACTCGACCTGAAAACTCTCGTGGGGATGTTCGAAGCCGGGCAGTCGCTCAGCAGAACCTATATTCCGACTGAAGATACGGAGGCGGTCTACCGCCGCCTCTGCGCAGAGTTCCGGGAAGTAAGCGCGGCGGGAGGTCTGGTCACGAACAGGCGCGGAGACTACCTTCTGATAAACCGCAGTTCGCTCTGGGACCTGCCGAAAGGACATCAGGAAAAAGGCGAGGACATCAGCACGACCGCCCTCCGCGAAGTGCAGGAAGAAACCGGCCTGGGCGATATCGAGCTGCGGGACCTCATCTGTATGACGGACCACTGTTACTTCCGCGACGGGAAGTGGCATCTGAAGCACACCTGGTGGTATCATATGCTGTACACCGCACCCGTGGAGCTGATTCCGCAGCGGGAGGAGGACATAAGCAAGGCGGCCTGGGTCGCGCGTTCGAGCCTGCCTCCGTTCCTGAAGAACAGCTATCCGTCCATCATCGAAGTCTTCCGCGAGGCCACGAAGAAAGAGATATAGCGTTCCGGGGGGGCTGCCGCAGGGCGCGGTTTTCGGGGAAAAGTTTCAGTGGCTGAAACTTTTTTCACGTTACTGCCGTATAATAATGGTTAGAACGATATTTTATGAAACTTTCCCAATTCCAGTTCGCACTTCCCAAGGACAGGGTGGCCCAAGAGCCGACCAGATGGCGCGACGAATGCCGGCTAATGGTCCTGCACAAGGACACGGGCGAAATAGAGCACAGGCTCTTCAAGGATGTCATAGACTACTTCGGAAAAGATGACCGTTTCGTCTTCAACGACACGAAAGTGTTCCCGGCCAGGCTCTACGGCAAGAAGGAAAAGACGGGGGCCGACATTATGGTCTTTCTGCTCAGGGAGCTTAACCGCGAGCAGAGACTCTGGGACGTGATCGTGGAGCCGGCGAGAAAGATACGCATCGGAAACAAGCTCTATTTCGGCGAAGACGAAAGCCTTGTGGCCGAAGTCATAGACAACACCACATCCCGGGGACGCACGCTGCGCTTCC
>CAVKLO010000018.1:2509-11982 GCA_963656985.1 Bulleidia sp.
GTTCTTACGAGGAGTTCAAAAAAGTGCTCTTCTCATTGGGGGAAGTCCCGGTGCCGCAGTGGGTGAAGCCGCACGTCACCCGCGAGGATACGGAGAATTTCCAGACCATCTTCGCCGCCCACGAAGGAGCCGTGTCGGCTCCGGCCGCAGGTCTGCATTTCAGCCGCGAACTGTTCAACAGGATGATTCTCAAGGATATCCGCAAGAGTTTCATCACAGTCCATATGGGGATCGGCCATTTCCGCAGAGTGGATGTGGAAGACCTTTCCAAACACCGCACCGATGCGGAGAGGATGATCATCAGTCCGGAGGCCGCCGGGGAGATAAACGGAACGAAGGACGGCGGACATCAGGTCGTGGCTGTGGGCATCACGGTAATCCGCGCCCTGGAGACGAACGTGACTCCGGGCAAGAGGGTGAACCCTTGCGACACCTGGACCGACAAGTTCATCTTCCCGCCATACAGCTTCTCCATACCTACGGCGATAATCTCGAATTTCCACCTCCCGGAGTCCACGATGCTTATGGCCGTGGCCGCTTTCGGCGGTTTCGACAAGGTGATGAACGCCTACAGGACCGCTCTCGAGGAGGGCTACCGTTTCGGGCCTTACGGAGATGCGATGCTGATCGTTTAAAAAAGGTGTAAATAATTCAAGATTCGTATATAAGTCATCCGGAATGATGCATTTCCGGATGACTTTTCCGTTTTTGTGCGCTATATTCGCGCAGACAAACCTGACTTGATTATGGAATACGGAGAAAAAATCTGCATCTGCGCACTCGGCCGGATTTTCGGCTATGAGCCGCGCAAAGCTCTGGAACTCATCAAGGCCGCCGGGAGCGCCGGAGCCATTTTCGAACTCGGAAGCAAGGAGCTGTCGGCTCTGACAGGTCCCCATTCCGTCTGGACATCCCGGATCAGCCGCCGGGAACTGGATCTGACGGCTGAAGAACTGGAGAAGCTGGAGAGACGGGGCTGTCGCTATCTGGAGATTTCAGACCCCCGCTTCCCCGAAATGCTCCGGGAATGCGAAGACCCGCCTCTGGGCCTTTATATCCGGTCAGACTCCCCCGTCGAGAGCCTCTTCGGCAATCTTCCGCACATCGCCATAGTGGGGACGCGCGACATCTCGCCTTACGGCAGGGAATGGTGCCGCAGGACAGTGGCGGCTCTCTCAGCGGCGAAGACCAGGCCGGTGATAGTCAGCGGCCTGGCCCTGGGAACGGACATAACAGCCCATCAGGCCGCGCTCGAAGCCGGACTGCAGACCATAGGGGTGCTGCCTACGGGCATAGACGAGGTCTATCCCCGCAGCCACGAATATGCGGCGGACAGGATTTGCACCCACGAAGGCTGCGGCCTCATAACGGACTATCCTCCGGGGACAAAGGCGATAGCCATAAATTTCTTGAGGAGGAACCGCATCATAGCGGGTCTCTGCGCGGCTACTGTCCTCATCGAGTCGAAGACACAGGGAGGCGGTATGATCACCGCAAGGCTCGCAGCTTCGTATAACCGCGAGGTCTATGCCCTCCCCGGACGAGTGGACGATCTGCGCTCGGCGGGATGCAACCGGCTGATCGGCAAAAAATTGGCGGAGCCCATAACTGACCTGGGGACTCTGGTCAGGAGTCTGGGACTCGGAGCGGCGGGCTACCGCAGGCGCGACTGCCTCGAAGAGGAGGTACGCTCGCTCTATGAAGACTCCCTGCCGCCGGAAGACGTGGGCAGTCTGCTCGCCATCGTAAAGTTCGTGCGCCTGAACAGGGGTGTCTGTCGGGAAGAGATTGCCGGAGCGCTGGGTCTTCCATTCAGCAGGGCGGCTTCGTATCTGACCCTGCTGGAGAGCGACGCCCTGATCTGCACCGACCTGCTCGGCCGCTGCTCCATAAACGTGAGGATAACATAGCTGACCTTAGTGATGGGTAAAAAATAACTTAGCCGGCTATGCGGGAAGTTCACGCACGGCCGGTTTCTAAAATGTTTCCGCCCACAGGAGAAGCCGAATAATTTTGCTACTTTTGCGAAATATGGAATTCGTGGACACACATACGCATAATTACGATGAAATGTACCCCGAGTCCGAGCGGGACGCAGTGATCGAAAGAGCTCTGGCCGCAGGGGTCAAAATCTTGATACAGGCCGACATAAGTTCGCACGAACGCGCCTCGATGCTCGCGCTTGCCGACAGACGTCCCGACTGTCTGAGGATTATGGCCGGACTCTATCCCGGCTCGGTCGGAGATGACTGGAGGGACGAAGTCGCGGCGGTGGAACAGACCCTGCGCGAGCGGAAAGCGGTCGCCGTGGGAGAGATAGGACTCGACTACCACTACGGAGCGGACACGGCGCAACTTCAGAAAGAAGCGTTCAGAGCGCAGCTGGAACTTGCCCGCGAACACGACCTTCCGGTAAACATCCACCTGCGCGACGCCACAGAAGACTTCTTCAGCATACTGGAAGACTGCAGCCACCTGCACCTGCGGGGCAATCTGCACGCCTTCGGCGGCAGCGCCGAGACTTTCCGCAGACTGGAAAGGCTGGGGGACTGGTATGTGGGCATAGGCGGAACCGTGACATTCAAGAACGCCGGCATCGCGCGGAGCATAACGGAAATCCCTATGGAGCGGATACTGCTGGAGACGGACGCCCCGTATCTGGCTCCCGTCCCTTACAGGGGGAGCAGAAACGAGAGCGCGCACATTCCGGTCATCGCGGCGAAGATCGCCGAGATCAAGGGACTCCCCCTCGGGGAAGTGGCCCGGATAAGCACGGAGAACGCCGAAAGACTTTTCGCACTTCAGAAACTATAGCCTTATGGAAGAATACAGATCGTCCGTGCTCCTCATATACACGGGAGGTACCATCGGAATGAAAGAAGACCCCGGAGACCAGAGCCTGAAACCCTTCGACTTCGGGCAGATATTGCAGGAGGTGCCCGAACTGCGCAAGTTCGCCTGCCGCATCGACGTGCATACGTTCACTCCGCTCATCGACTCCTCGGACGTCGAGCCGTCGATGTGGAAGCGGCTTGCGGCTCTGATCCGCGACCGCTACGACGAGTACGACGGCTTCGTGGTGCTGCACGGCACCGACACTATGGCCTTCTCCGCCTCGGCCCTGAGCTTTATGCTCGACGGCCTGGGCAAACCCGTCATCTTCACCGGAAGCCAGCTGCCTATAGGAAGGCCGCGCACCGACGGCAAAGAGAATCTGGTGTCCTCGGTCGAAATCGCTACAGCCCGGAGAGAAGACGGGGGAGCGGCAGTCCCGGAAGTCTGCATCTATTTCAATTCCAAGCTGCTGCGCGGGAACCGCTGCACCAAGGTGAACTCCGAGGGATTCACCGCCTTCGATTCGGCGAACTATCCTCCGCTCGCGGAGGCGGGCATCAGCATAAGGTATAACACCGCAGCCATCCGCTACCCCGCTCCGGGGTCACGCAGTCTGAAAGTCAGGACATCTCTGGATACCAGAGTCTCCATTCTGAAACTGCATCCGGGCATCACGCCGAGAGTCGTCGGAAACATCCTGCTGGGAGAGGAGACCAGAGCGGTCATCATAGAGACTTACGGAGCCGGCAACGCCCCCTCGAAAGAGTGGTTCCTGGACATAGTGAAGGAGGCCTGCGGGCGGGGCAAGATACTGCTGAACGTCACGCAGTGCCTGCACGGCGGCGTGGATATGGACATATACGCCACGGGAAAGAAACTCAAGGAGGCCGGGGTGGTGTCGGGATACGACAGCACCACCGAAAGCGCCCTCGCCAAGCTCTTCTGTCTGATGGGGGAGACGGCGGACAACGAGGCGGTGAAAAGGGGTCTGTGCGTGAGTCTCTGCGGCGAAATATCGCAAATATGATTGCATTCCGAAATATTTTTACTAAATTGCAGCGATTTTACCGGGACGTACCCGAACTGCGGTCACGAAGATATTTTGTAACTATTTAATACATTATTAATTAAAAAACACACATCAGAAAGGTTATGAAAAAGTTTTTCATGATTCTGGCAGCAATGAGCCTTATGGTTCTCTCTGCAAACATCGCATCCGCTCAGGAAGACCAGGCAGCTGCACCGGCTACGGAGCAGACAGTCGTCTCTGAGACTATGAGCGAAGAGGACATCTTCAACAAGAAGAGCGAAGTTCCGCTTCACCAGGCTCTCAAGACCAAGTTCATCGAGGGCGGCCCGGGCTTTATGGCCCTCATCGTAATCTGCTTGATCATCGGCCTCGCGTTCGCCATCGAGAGAATACTTTACCTCTCCTTCGCCAAGACTAACGCGAAGGCTCTCTGCGAGAAAGTCGAGAAGGCCCTCAACGAGAACGGCGTAGAAGCCGCAAAGGAAATCTGCCGCAACACCCGCGGTCCCGTCGCTTCCATCTTCTATCAGGGTCTCCTCCGTTATGACCAGGGTCTCGATGTGGTGGAGAAGTCAGTCGTTTCCTACGGCTCCGTACAGATGAGCAATATGGAGAACGGTCTTTCCTGGATTGCACTCTTCATCGCCCTCGCACCGTCTCTCGGATTCCTCGGAACCGTTATCGGTATGATCCAGGCCTTCGATAACATCCAGGCTGCCGGTGACATCTCCCCTAACATCGTCGCCGGAGGTATGAAGGTCGCCCTTATCACCACCGTAGGCGGTCTTATCGTCGCTATGATTCTTCAGGTGTTCTACAACTATATTCTTGCCAAGATCGACTCCCTCACCATCGATATGGAGGATTCCTCGATCACTCTCATTGATATTCTCACCAAATATCAGGGCAAATAATTGGTTGTCCGCACACACAAGAGAACAAGTGATTATAGGATTTTAGCGATTATTCATAATGAAAAATTACAATAAAATATTCACGTGGATGATGGTAGTGCTGATTGTCATCAGTGCAGCGCTCTGCGTTTGGGGTTTCGCAGTAGACTTCGAAAGCAACAACGCCCAGCCTGTTGACGTTCTGTTCTACTGGACATACGTTATGATTGCAATCGCGGCCATAGCAGTAGTTGTGGTAGGTATCGCAATCGCCATCAAGAACGACCCGAAGAGTCTGTTCAAGCTCCTCATCGGTCTCGTCGGGGTGGCAGCCGTATGCTTCGTGGTTTACCTCATCTCACCGGGAACGCCGGCAGTAGGACTTACTACCGACCAGCCCGACCAGTCTACACTCAGACTTACGGACTCCATTCTCAATCTTACCTACCTCTCCGCAGCGGCCGCAGTCGTAGCCATCATCGTGGGAGAAGTAGCTATCGTGATTCGCAACAGACAGTAAAACACTATGGGCAATAAAAAGAAAGTACCTGCAATGAACACAAGCTCGACTGCGGACATCGCGTTCCTGCTGCTGTGTTACTTCCTGATGACCACCACTATGGGGTCTCAGACAGGTTTGTCGAGACGTCTTCCTCCTATGCCGGATCCAAACGCCAAGGTCGAAGACCAGAAAGTTAACCGCCGTAACATCATTATGGTAAGGATTAACTCTCAGGACAGACTGTATGCCGGTAATGAGCTCATGGATGTTTCTCAGCTGAAAGACAAGATCAAGGAATTCCTCACCAACCCTACGAACAATCCTAATCTGCCGGACAAGCAGACTATCGATATCGAAGGCTACGGTCCTTGCGAGGTTTCCAAGGGAGTAATCTCCCTGCAGAACGACAACGGTACGAGCTACCACGCTTATATCGCCGTTCAGAATGAGCTTGTAAAGGCTATCGACGAGTTGCGCGATGATTTCTCGTACAGGAATTACGGCAAACCGTTCATACGTCTGTCAGAAGATTACCAGGACATAGTCAAGAAAGCGGTTCCATCGAACATTTCGGAGGCGGAGCCTAAGGACGTGACCAAGAACAGAAAATAATAAGGAGGAATAATTATGTCTAAATTCGGTGGATCAAGCAACAAGAAAGAAGTGCCCGAGATGACTCAGTCCTCTCTCTCCGACATCGTGTTCATGCTTCTGTTCTTCTTTATGGTCACGACCCAGATGCGCGACAGCGAGAACAAGGTCGTAGTTACCATTCCCGAGGCTTCACAGTCCGTAAAGCTCGAAAGAAAAGACCTTGCGGCATACATAAACATCGGAACCCCTACGCTCCAGTACAGGGCGCAGTACGGTACCGACGCCCGTATCCAGCTGAACGATTCTTTCAGGACTCCTGACGAAATCCGTGACTTCATCGCCGCAGAGCGCGACAGCAAGAGCGAGGCTGACCGTCAGTTTATGACCACGGTCATCAGAGCGGACCGCGACGTGAGAATGGGTATCATTACCAAGGTTAAGCAGGAGCTCAGACGCTGCTCCGCGCTTAAGATTATGTATCAGGCGAGAAAACCTGAAGCTCAGTAACAGGGCTATCCATAAGTAAAAGACCGGCTTTCATCCAGACAGCCGGTCTTTTTCATACTGTGTATGACTGCCGGAGTACTGAAAAGCCTGCAGGCAGAGAAGGAACAGGCCTTCGGCCAGCTTGTCCGCTTACTGGGCTATGAACGCGTAAACGATGTTTCCCATCTGACGGGCCGGAGCGGAAGGAGAGGAAGAGAAGCGGGAAGAGCGGGCGGCACGTATGGCGAAGCTGCGAAGACAGGCGTCGGAGGAGGAAACCTCATCCTGTATTTTCGCAAGAATCACGTTCCCGGCATTGTCCACCGCGATGGTGACGGTCACTTCACCCGCACCCATACAGCGGTATGCAGGGATGGAAAGACGGCTCGCCTTGCGGCCTTCGAGCTGGTAGGACACTACGCTGGGTCCGGAGTAGCTGCTGCTTTCAGCCTCCTTCTCATCTTGTGTTTTCTTAACAGGAGAGAGAGGAACATAATCCTCGTCCGAAGAGGGAATCTCGACTCTGGAACGTATGTCCTTCTGAAGCTGTTCCGCATCCTTGTAGAGCTGCTCCGCATCCGTGCCCCGGTCATCCTTCAGGGCTCCGCGGTCCACGGCCACATTGCGGACGGAGGACACTGCGGCATCTCCGGATGAAGATGCGATAAGTTCATCCAGATGCCGGCTCACCTGCTCTTTGAACGCGAGCTCCCGGCGCAGTTTCTCGATATCCTCCTGACGGGAGAAATCCAGAAGAAAACTGTTCTCGCGGCTTACGGTATAGCCCAGCTGACAGGCGAGCAGAACGATGAGCAGCACCAGATGAAAAATCACGGTGATATAGAATCCTGCCCTGTCCTCGCGTCTCATTCCTGCTGCGGAGCCGCCCTATCTGAGCGCCTTCTTCTGATGGAGGGACTTTTCGATGGAAGCCAGTATAATATTGATGGCTACCTTGTTATGTCCCCCCTGAGGGATTATGATGTCGGCATAGCGCTTGCTCGGTTCGATGAACTGCAGATACATAGGCTTCACCGTACGGCTGTAGCGCTCGATCACCCAATGCACATCCTTGCCACGCTCGGAGATGTCCCGCGCCATAACTCTCATCAGACGGTCATCGTCGTCAGCGTCCACGAAAATCTTTATGTCCATCTGGTCGAGCAGTTCGCGGCAGTTGAAGATGAGGATGCCCTCGATGATGATGACATCCGCAGGCTCCACGGTCACGGTCTCCGTCTTGGAACGCGAGCAGGAGATATAGGAATAGACAGGCTGGCTGATGGTGCGGCCTTGTTTGAGGTCGGCAAGCTGGCTGCAGAGCAGAGGCCAGTCTATCGCGTCCGGATGGTCGAAATTCTGACGCCTCTTTTCTTCGTCAGTGAGATCGCTGGAATCCTTGTAGTAGGAATCCTGAGGGATGACCACGACCTTTTCATCGCGGAGTCTTTCCTGAATGGCCTTTACCACGGTCGTCTTACCCGAACCGGATCCGCCCGCTATACCGATGACAAGCATATTATATAAAAGATTAGAATTCTGCGTTCTTAGGAGTGCGAGGGAACGGAATCACGTCACGGATGTTCTGCATACCCGTGACGAAAAGCAGCAGTCTCTCGAAGCCCAGACCGAAACCGGAGTGAGGACAGGAACCGAAGCGGCGGGTGTCGATGTACCATTCCAGATTCTTGCGGCTCATACCCAGCTCGTTTATGCGGTCTTCGAGCTTCTTCAGCGAAGACTCCCTCTCGGAACCGCCGATGATCTCGCCTATCTTCGGGAAGAGCACGTCCATCGCGCGGACCGTCTTGCCGTTCTCGTCCTGCTTCATATAGAAAGCCTTTATCTCCTTAGGATAACCGGTAAGTATGACCGGCCTGCGGAAATGCTTCTCTACGAGATAGCGCTCGTGCTCGCTCTGAAGATCCACGCCCCAGTAAACCGGGTACTCGAACTTCACGCCGGAGGAAACCGCCTCCTCGAGAATCCTGATGCCGTCCGTGTATTCCAGACGGACGAACTCGGTGTCGGCCACGCCCCGAAGACGCTCCACGAGCTCGGGGTCATATTTGTCGTTAAGGAACCGTATGTCATCGGCACAGTGTTCGAGAGCGTACTTGACGAGGTGCTTTATGAAGTCCTCGGCAAGGTCCATATTGTCATTTATGTCGTAGAACGCCATCTCCGGCTCGATCATCCAGAACTCGGCGAGATGCCGCGGGGTGTTCGAATTCTCGGCACGGAAGGTAGGGCCGAAGGTGTATATCTCCCCGAGAGCCGTGGCTCCCAGCTCTCCTTCGAGCTGTCCGCTCACCGTGAGGCTGGTCTGCTTGCCGAAGAAATCCTTGGAGTAATCGACGGAGCCTTTCTTATTGCGCGGAAGCGGCTTGTCGATATCCAGAGTAGTCACCTGGAACATCTGGCCCGCGCCCTCGCAGTCCGACTCGGTGATGAGCGGAGTGTGCAGATACACGAAGCCCTTGGAGTGGAAATATTCGTGTATGGCGAAAGCCATCTGGTTACGTATGCGCAGCACGGCGCCGAAGGTGTTCGTCCTCATACGCAGATGAGCCACGCTCCGCAGGTACTCGAAAGAGGTGTCCTTCTTCTGGAGCGGATAGCGTACCGGATCGCATTCGCCGTAAACATCGATGGATGAAGCCTGTATCTCCACCTCCTGGCCGCTTCCCGCGGACTCCACGAGCCTGCCCTCCACACGGATGCAGGCACCTGTCGTCACTTTCGATAGAACATCGTCCCCTATCCGGGTCTTGTCCACGACGAGCTGTATGTTATTTATGGTGGAACCGTCGTTGAGCGCTATGAAAGCCACGCCCTTGTTCCCGCGCTTTGTCCTTACCCAGCCTTTGGCAAGCACATCTATGCCGGGCTTGCTCTTGAGAAGATCCTTGACCTTGGTTCTGACTACTGTATTTTCCATTACCATAGAATTAATATCCTACAAAGATACTACTTTTTCCGTCAGTCGTCACAGACAGCGTGTGAGGTTTCATAGCCTCGATCATCGTTTCATCCAGTTCCATATACTGATGATAGAAGGCATTCTCCCCCAGCTTGGAATAGCGGCCCACGAGAGCCTTCACCTGAGGCATCATATACACCCGTGACACTC
>CAVKLO010000019.1:0-11691 GCA_963656985.1 Bulleidia sp.
AGATAGAGGGCGGCGACCACGGCAGCCGGGAATTCTGGTCCGCAGAAGTCTCCGGTCTCGTCGATGACTTCTTCAAGGCGCATATGAAATGATTCTGAAAAGAGGGCGGCCCTTTCGGGCGGCCCTCTTTTTTAGGCCGTCAGAGCTTGACTCTGATTTCCTTGCCGCTGTATCTGACGGTTCTGGAGCAGTCCTCGCCGGCGATGGTGACGGTGAAGCTGCGGGTTTTGAGCATACCGTCATAGGAACCGTTCCGCCGCCCGATTGTGAGGGTGCGGGTCCGCTCGTCCCAGGATAGAGGGATTTCCGTGTAGCGGCCCTCTTCGTAATTATAGTTGTCGAACTCGTCCTCATAGAGGGTGAATGAAGCATCGGCTCCCGGATAGACCCTCAGTTCCAGACGCTTCCACGGCTTTTCGGTCGCGTACTGGACTTTCTCCACGGTGAATGGGACGATGGATCCGGCTTTCACGTAGAGAGGCATTATGTCCATAGGACACTCTTTGGTGACAGTCCGTCCGCCCGCGATGCGCTCGCAGGTCCAGAAGTCTATCCAGTCGGAATTGGACGGCAGGTACACCTGCCGGCCTACCGTCCTCTCTTCACCCGCTCCGGCTTCGAGGACAGGCGCTACGAGGAAGGACTGCCCGTAGATGAACTCGTCGGAGATGCCGAGGGCAGTCTTGTCGCCGGGCGCCTCGAACGACAGCGGTCTGAGGAAGGTGTACGCTTCATTCGCGGTCTTCCACGCGGTGCTGTAGTGGTACGGCAGCAGCGAGTAGCGCAGGTTGATGTACTTCTCCTGCACGTCGAATGCCCAATAGCCCCTTTCGCCGAACTGATAGATCTCGCGCGGCGAGCCTGTCCCGTGCGCCCGCATCATAGGGGTGAAGGCCGCGAACTGGAACCAGCGGCAGTAGAACTCCTGATAGCCGGGGTCGGTGTTGGCCGTGTTATAGACGTCGCTGAACGGATGCCAGCCGCCGATGTCGGTGTTCCAGTATGGTATGCCGCAGACCGAGAGGTTCAGTCCTGCCGGAATCTGCTTGCGGAAGACTTCCCAGGACGCGCGGATGTCTCCGCTCCAGGTGCCCGCCGCGTATCTCTGCGAGCCTGCGAAAGCAGAGCGGGTGAGGATGTACACGCGCTTGTCCGAGCTGCTCGCCCTCTGGTTTTCGTAAACTCCCTTGCTCACGAAGAGCGGGTAGGTGTTGCGGCCAGCGCGGCGACGGCCAATGTGTGAAGAAGTTTCATATCTGATCTTTTTTTGGGGTTTCTTTCTTGAAATCGGCGGGAGTCCTGCCGAATTCCTCCCGTGTCATTCCGCGACCTTCCAGCCGTCCACCGTGCGGGTCTGCGAGGAGAAGTTGATGCCGAGACGGATGATTTTCTTGCCCGAGGCGAGGAAAGGCCTGTCGTAGCCTTTCGCCTCTATCTGCTGAAGGGCGGCATCAGGTGACTGGTCGCGCTTCAGCTCTATGACATAGACGAAGCCGTCGGTCTCCATAACGATGTCGATGCGGCCGCAGGAGGTGTGGTACTCGGTCTTGACATAGAGTCCCATCATCTTGAACATAATGGACATCGTGTTCTGGAAATAGAGTTCCAGGTCGCCTTGTATCAGATGGCTGTTGCCGGAAAGAAATGCCGTGAAGCGGTTCATGAAACTGTCCACGTCACCCCGTTCGACGTCCTTCACGAAGCGGGCGACGGACACGTCGCTGTCTATCAGGTCCGGTGCATACAACTGGCTGAGTGAGTTGAGAAAACCGCTCTTGACCTCTTCGTTCGGATAGTCCAGATCGTACTGACCGAATCTTTCATCGTAATCCCTGATGGTCAGGTAGCCGCTTTGGTACATCAGAGTAACCGGCTCCGGATTCGCATAGTTTACTCCCGCAAGCCTTGATCTGGAGATTCCGTTCCCGGAAATGGCGGCGAGGTTATAATTTCCTTGCCGGAGATACCGGACGAGGAACGACGGGGTTCCAGTCTCGAACCAGTACTCTCCGAATCTCATCTTGGCGAAGGTATTCAGAAGGCTGAACGGATTATAGACACCAATGGAATCCTCGCAGAAATGATACCCGTTGTACATTCTTGCCAGCTTTTCATAGCATCCGTCTTCGGTAAGCCGGTTCGCTTCGGCAAGCTCCTTGACGCTTTCTCCGAAATAATGCCTGAGTTCCGTCCCGGAGATTCCGCAGATATCCGCATATCGGGAGTCCATCGAGATGTCCTGAAGATTGTTCAGCCCACTGAACACGCTCATCTGACCTATTTTGGTGACTCCGGTGAGGAATCCGAACTTTATGTATGAATCTTTCGACTTCATCACGCTGTAGAAGCCTTGAAGCGTTTCCCGGAACGCCTCGCGGAGTTCCGGCCGGGCCAGGTTGTCCACTATCGGCTTGTCGTACTCGTCAATCAGTATGACGGCCTTATTGCCCGTCTGTGTGAATGCCGCTTCGACAACGTTCTCCAGACGGATACCCGGTACGTCGGAACGGTTCACGCTCCCGTATTTCTCCTCCCATTTGCACAGCGCATCATCGAGAACCTTGGGCAGAACATCCGCAGAGTCATACGCCTTGCCTCCGAAATCCAGATGAAGTATCGGATACTCCCTCCAGTCCTTTTCCAGCGAGTCGAGCGCAAGTCCCTTGAAAAGCTCTCTCCTGCCTCTGAAATACGCCTCCATCGTGGAGACGAGAAGACTCTTTCCGAACCTGCGCGGACGGCTCAGAAAATAATATTTGCCCGTGGAGGCGAGCCTGTATATGAGGGCGGTCTTGTCCACATAGACATAACCGCCTTCGCGGATGTCCGGGAAACTTTGAATTCCGATAGGGTAAAGCATAATCTCCGTTTTTTACAAACCATTGCAAAAATAGAAAAAATAGCGGTTCCGGGGTGAAAAAAACGTTTCATTTCACGCCGAAGGCCGGAAAACACTCGTCCGGGGTGAAAAAAGGCCGCTATTTCACCCCGGAACCGCTTTTTCGCCCTGCCCGTATCATTGTCTGAAGAACTCCCGGTATCATCATTCACAACAATAAGCGATCGTGAGTAAATATGGGATTATTTTGCCTATCTTTGCGCAAGAAACTATCATTTCCATAGTATGAAAAAAGCCATATTCTTTCTCGTTTCCCTTTCCTGCCTTCTGGCGGGGTCATCAATGCAGGCGCGGACCCCACGCGCGCTGCGCCAGTATATGAGGGACTCCCTCTCCACGGTCACTCAGAGATGTCAGAAAGTGCTGAAAGCCGCCTATATGGAGGGCACGCTGCTGGAGGAGAGAAGGGACGTGCCGGGCTACGAGGGCTATCCCGTGAAACTCTACGAGTATTGGACGGGTAAGGACATAAAGCTCGGCAAGCCCAAGAAAGGCCTGGTCCTGCTTCTGGATCCGTCTCCGGAGAAGCTCGCCAGATGGATAATAAACGCCGTCTGGGATGTGCGCGGCGAAGTCAGCTACGCGGATGTGGAGCGGGTGCGCAAATTCATCCTATATCAGTCGGGAGCCCAGTTCCCTGTGAAGGGCGTGGTGTATGAGGCGATGTACACCCCGGGCTTCTATGAACCTTACGTTTTCAAGGACGGAGTGACGGTCTATGTGAAGGACGGCCCGATGAAGGCCGAGGACAAGACCTGCACCGAGGAGCAGCTGCAGTTCTATATCTCTATGGAGAATTCCGACCTGAAGGAGAACACCGGAACCTATGCCCGCATCTGCAGCACCACCAGAAGTATGTACTACGCGGCGGGCGGCACCGACGAGGTGGGACGCGACGAGGCCGGCTTCAAGAGCCAGACCTGGCTGGACACGGTCCGCCGTCTCTACCTGCAGGCCTGGGATTCCGACCGCAACTTCCTCATCTACGCCTGGGCCAAGGCCAATCTCGACACTCCGGTGGAGTAAAATCTATCACTCTCCCGGCACATCCTCCAGCTTCACGGCCTGGAAGACTATCTGCGCGGTTCCGCCCTCGTAGAGGATGCCTACAGTATCCTCATCTATCATAGTCATACAGGAATAGCCCCAGCCCGTCTCCTCGTCCAGAAGCAGCGAATATGGCCAGCTGAGACCCCCGTCGCGGCTCGCCCGCAGCGTGAAATCCACGCGGGCGGAAGTCGAGGCCGGATTCGCGAAAAGCAGCACCCCGCGCTCCGGACACATCAGAAGACTCGCCTGACACTGCGGCTCCGGCAGCACGTCATTGGAGGCGTGAGCCTCCCAGCTCTCTCCGAGATTCGCGCTCACATAGACTTTCCGCGTCCGGTCGCTGCTGTAGTAGTTGCGCATATTCAGCATCAGCACGCCCGGGCTGACCTCCGCCACCTGGTCCTCGCAGACTCTGGAGACCGCCGGCGAAGAAAGCTTCCAGCTGTCCCCTCCGTCCCTGCTCCAGATGACCGCCGCGCTCACCTCGCTGACTGACTTCCAAATCTGTACGGGAACGACCAGAGTCCCGTCAGCCATCGTTATCCCTCTTCCCGGACCCTGGAAAACCGAAGCGCAGTCGGGGTCCTTCACCTGCTCCGTGATGTTTATCGGCGCGCTCCAGTTCCTCCCCCCGTCGCGGCTGCGCACCATCACCAGCTGAGGCACGTCTATGGGGTCGAAGCCCGAAGCCGAAGTGCTCGTAGTGGTGTGTCCTTTCAGCCCGTGCCCCCATATCGCGAAGATGAAGATGTCGCCGGAGCGCTCGTCCACCAGCACGCACGGATCTCCGACTCCGTTCTGAGCCTGCGGCAGACCGCCGTACTCGCCCATATCCATCGCGATCTGCATCCCGCTCCAGCTCTTTCCCCCGTCCGAGCTTCTCTGCACCGCGATGTCGATGTCGCTCTGCAGGTCCACGCTCGAATCCCAGCGCACGTCGTACACCGCGACCAGATCCCCGTTCTTCACCGTTGCCAGAGCCGGAATCCTGAAGCTGTCCGCTCCGTCGTCACCCTGGTCGCGCAGCGCGATGCCGTAGCGTCTTCCCTCAGACGGACCGTTCTCGACGAAGTCCGTCCGGACTCCGTCCAATCCCACCCTCTCCACTCGGCATCCGAAGGTGTCTGTCAGATCCACTTTCCCGGAGCAGACGCTGAGGCTTACATAGAAATGGTTCTCGCCCTTGACAAGGGGCCTGTCGAATTTCAGCAGGGCCCTTCCGTCCCGTCCGGGCTTGACACTGCTCAGGAGAGTGACGTAGCGGGGGTCCCTCCAGGTCCTCTGCCCGCTGCCCCAGCGGGAGAAAAGCGTCCTGGCGATAATGGCCTCGGACCTGCGGTAGAGCGGCGAGACAGTGCCGGTATAGACGAGGGACACGTTATTTACGGCCTTCAGGGGGATGCCTTCGAGAACTACTTCGACTTCTCCCGAGACCTGCCCCGCCTCCCCGTTCTGCACGACTATCTCTGAAACGATGTTGTAATCCCTGTCCAGAATGACGGGAATCCGCGGATTGTAAACGCTGACTGCGGACGAAATCAGCAAAGTGGTAAGTAAAGGTATCATAATCACAAAGATAACGTTTTTTATGAAAGTCAATGACCCGGACCGCGTCCGGCAGAACATTTTTTATGAATTCCTTGCTATCTTTGCGTCCGCTTATGGACAGGAACATTTCATTATGGAGCGTATTCGGGGTCTTCTCGAAGATCGGGACCTTCACCATCGGCGGAGGCTACGTGATGCTTCCGCTCATCGGAGCCGAGGTGACGCGGAGGGGCTGGCTCAGCGCCGAAGACTATAAGGACGTCACGGTCCTGGCGCAGAGCGCCCCCGGGATACTCGCCATAAACATAGCATACTACACCGGCTATCGCATCAGGGGGGTCAAGGGCAGCGTAGTGGCGGCCCTCGGAGCAGCCCTCCCGTCCTTTCTGATAATCCTCGCCATAGCGATGGTTTTCACAAGCTTCAAGGATAACATCTATGTCCGCCGCTTCTTCCAGGGAATACGCCCCGTGGCCGTGGCCCTCATCCTTTCCGCCGCACTGGATATGGCGAAAGGCTCCGACTGGAACTGGTGGACAGCGGCCCTGGCCCTCGGGACAGTATTTCTGGTGGCCTTTCTGAGCGTCTCGCCCATCTGGATCATCCTATCGGTCATAGCCGGAGCGGTGAGCATCGCGCTCCTGAAGGGAAAGACGGAACGCCGCCGCACAGACGGAAAAGGGGAGGGCTCGCTATGATACTTTTCTGGGAACTCTTCTACACCTTCTTCCTCATAGGCCTGCTGAATTTCGGCGGCGGCGGCGCTATGGTATCGCTCATACAGAGTCAGGTGGTCACGCTTCACGGCTGGCTTTCAGAGGGGGCCTTCACAGACATCGTGGGCATCTCCCAGAGCACTCCGGGTCCCGTGGCCATAAACTGCGCCACCTACGTCGGCTATGAAGTAATCCACACGGCCGGCTTTGGAACGGGCGCGGCCATCCTCGGCTCCTTCCTCGCCACTCTCGCGGTAGTCCTGCCCTCGTTCCTGATATTCCTCGTGGTAGTCAGAATCTTCGACAGATATCATTCGAGCGCGGCCTACACCTACGCTATGAAGGGCCTGCGCCCCGTAGTGGCCGGACTCATCGCGGCCGCCGCAGTGGTGCTCACCATCCGGGTGCATCCCGTATCCGTCATCGCGGAGAATTTCCCGGACTGGAAGGCCTGGGCCCTTTTCGCCGCAGCCCTCCTGCTCTGCCAGACGAAAAAGCTCGGCCCCATCGCCATCATCCTCTCCGCAGGAGCCATAGGACTCTTCATTTATTAGCTTCTATCTGAAAATCAGCGTGAAAGTCGTGCGCTCGGCATCGCTGCGCGTCAGACTGATGGAGCCGTTGTGCAGACGCATAATCTGCCGCGACAGACTCAGGCCTATCCCCGTCCCCTCCTTTTTCGTAGTGTAGAACGGCACGAAAATCTGCTCGGAAGCGTCCTTCGAGATCGGCCGCCCGTCGTTCGAGACGGAGATGACCACATTCTCCCGACTGTCGAGACCGGCCGTCATCTCCAGCCTCGTCG
Organism: Bulleidia sp.; assembly: GCA_963656985.1. GTDB lineage: Bacteria > Bacteroidota > Bacteroidia > Bacteroidales > UBA932 > Cryptobacteroides. The sequence goes on from CAVKLO010000019.1 coordinate 7,019, forward strand.
CCCCCGCCTGCACCGCATTCTTCGCCAGATTCACCAGCACCTGCGAAATCTGCCCCTTGTCGGCATACATCAGAATGTCCGCCTGCTTCTCCGTATAGACGAAATCCACGCCCATAGCCTTCGACAGGTCTTTCAGTATGTCCGCAAGCTCGGCGGCCATAAATGACTTGCGCCGGGGAGCCGCCACCCGGGAGAGTGCCCTGTAGTCCTCCACGAAGCCGATCAGCGACTCGGACGAGGAGGCTATGGTCTCCAGTCCCGCACGGATGTCCAGCCCCAGCTCCCCGGCCCTGTCGAAATCCTTGGCCAGAGCCTGGCTGAGAGTCGCGATAGGCGTCACCGTATTCATAATCTCGTGGGTCAGCACCCTGATGAGCCGCGACCAGGACTCGTCCTGATTATCCTGCAGATCCCGGCTGATGTCGTCGAAAGTGATGATCTTCACCTCCCGCCCCCGGATGAAAGCCCGCGAGGCATAGAGTCTCACCGTGGTCTTCCCGCTTTCGCTGTATATGTCCGTCACCTCGTGATGCCCGTCCTGCACGGCTGCGAAAGCCCCCGACAGGCCGGCGTCGATGTTCGCGAGCTGCCGCAGGGAATGGAAATTCGTCAGCCCCAGCAGCTCCAGGGCCCGGCTGTTGCGGTACGCTACATTCTCCCCGTCCAGCACCACGACCCCCGTCCGGATATGGTCGAGCATCTTCGCGTAGTATTCCTCCCTCTCCCGCACGGCCTCCTTCTCGCGCATAAAGAAAGCCTTCAGACGGTTCAGCGAAGTGTTGAAGCGGTGATAGACTCCCCGCTCCCGGAAGCGGACCGTCGTCTCCCCGTCCTCCAGCAGGTCCACCATATAGTTCACCCGCCTGCCGGCCTTGACGATGCAGAACAGCGCGCCCAGCGCGAATCCCAGCACCAGCGCCAGCGCGGCCGCGAGAGCGATTGCCCCGCCGAGAGCCAAGGACGTCTTCAGCATCGCTAAATATTGTATTTCTTCAGTTTATTGTACAGGGTGGGCCGGCTGATGCCCAGATTCTTCGCCACCAGAGACATATTCCCGTCGAATCTCTCTATCGCCTCGCGTATGGTCTTCTCCTCCACGTTCATAAGCGTGGAAAGCCCCCGTGCGTTCCCCTCGGCGGCGCTTTCCTCCCTCACCGGCGGCAGGTTGAGGTCTTCCTCGCTCAGGACATCCCCCTCCGAGAGGATCACGGCCTTCTCGATGCAGTTCTGAAGCTCCCGCACGTTCCCGCTCCAATGCCTCCGCTCCAGAGCCTTGAGAGCCTCCGGCGAAAGCTCGCGCACGCTCCTGCGGTACTTCGCGGCGTACAGTTCCAGAAAATGCCGGGCGAACTCCCCGATGTCCCCCCGTCTCTCGCGCAGCGGCGGGATTACCAGATGCACGGTGTTTATCCTGTAGTAAAGGTCCTCGCGGAAAGTCCCCTCGCGCACCATCTGCTCCAGATCCATATTGCTCGCGCAGATGAGCCGTATGTCTATCGGTCTGGCCGTATTGTCCCCCACGCGGGTGACTGTCCTGTTCTGCAGCGCCCTGAGCAGCTTGGCCTGGAGATGCAGCGGCGTATTCCCGATCTCGTCCAGAAAAAGCGTCCCTCCGTCAGCCTGCTCGAAAAAGCCGGAGCGGTCCGTGTGCGCGTCCGTGAACGCCCCCTTGACGTGCCCGAAAAGCTCGCTCTCGAAGAGCGTCTCCGTAATCGAACCCAGGTCCACGCTCACCATCGGAGCCTTGGAGCGCAGCGACAGCCGGTGGATTTCCCTCGCGAGCACATCTTTTCCGGTACCGTTCTCGCCCGTAATCAGCACATTGGCGTCCGTCCCCGCGATTCTCTCCAGACTCTTGCGCACGGCGGCCATCTGCGGACAGCTCCCCCAGATTATGTGTGCGGAGCTCTCGCTCTGCCGCTTCCCGGTCCCCCGGCTGCGGCGCGATTTTTCCGCCGCCGCAGCCAATACGGACAGCAGATTCTCGTTGTTCCAGGGCTTGGAGATGAAATCGTAGGCCCCCCGGCGCATACCCTCCACCGCGAGCGGAATGTCCGCGTAGGCGGTGAAAAGCACGACTTCCACCTCCGGAGCCTCGCGGCGTATCTCCCCCAGCCAGTAAAGCCCCTCGTTTCCGCTGTTCACCTCCGCGTCGAAATTCATATCCAGCAGCACCACCTCGGGAGCGAAGGCCCGCAGCGTCTGCAGCAGAGTCTTCGGCGAAGAGATGATCTGCACCTGCTCGAAATGCACGGGCAGCAGAATCTTCAGCGCGGCCCGGATTCCGGCATTGTCGTCCACGACGAGTATTTTACCCTTTTTAGTCATATCATCTGAGCATCGAAATCCAATGATAGATCAGCTCGACCCTGCGTCGCAGCACAGCGTAGTCCAGCGAGGAGGGCACATCGTCCGTGCGGTTCGTGCGCAGCGTGATGCCCGAAGTGAAGAGCACCGACGGAATGCCGTTCTCCAGAAACGGCCGCTGGTCGCAAATCCTGCGATAGAACAGCTCGGTGAACTCGCGGCTCCCGTAGTAGTCGAAGCCCAGATCGAGCCCGATGTCCTGCGAGCGGTTCAGGAAGCTCAGCAGATCCCTCTGATACCCCTCGCCGCCGAGCATAATCAGATAGTCCGGACGCTCCGCGTCCAATGGAGCCAGCACGCTCCCCACGATGTCCAGATTCACCGCCAGCAGAATATCCTCCTTGCCTATCGTGAAGCCGGTGCGCGGGTCCCGGAGCTTCGATTCCAGAAGCTCGGAGCAGAGAGCGTAAGCCCCCGCCATATTGGCCTGACGGCCGTCCAATGCGGCGAAGATCAGTGTGGGGGCGGATTGGCCGCAGGCCGCCTTGCGCTCCTGCGAGAACGCCTCCGCCAGAGAGAGCAGCGCGGCTACGCCCGAAGCGTTGCTGTCGGCGCCCGGGTAGAACTTGCCCTCGAGCGTGCCGAGGTTGTCGTAGTGCGCCATAATGATGATGTATTTCCCTCTCCCGGGGACGCTGCCGACGATGTTGTGTCCGGCCTTTTCCGGCAGAGCGAAACTGTGCCCGAAGCGTCCGAGCGGCGTAAGGTTCGCTTTCGAGAACTGCCGCACGAGCCAGAACGCCGCCTCGGAGCCTCCCGCCGTGCCGCTGCCGCGCCCCGCGCAGAGCGAATCGCTTAGGAACTCCACCTTCGAGCGCAAGGCGCTCTCGCTGAATGTATCGCGCCCGCTGCGGGCCGCCGCGTCACTTCCGGCGGCGGAGATGAACCCCGCCCACAGGATGATGCTGAGTAAAAATCTGTCTGCTCTCACGCTGTATCGGCACAAAAAATGTTAATTTCTTGCTATATTTGCAAGTTGCCGCCAAAGATAGCAATATTCGGCGACATAACGAAATCAGCGATGCGCCGACTCTTGTTGATACTCATACTCTTTCTGAACGCTGGCGGTCTCGTGTCCGCCCAGTACGACAGGGACGTGTTCTTCCTCAGGGGCAGGACCAGCCTTGCGGACGGGAAATACGCCCAGGCCATAGAGAATTTCAACGTCCTCGCGCGTCTGGACACCACCGACTACTGGAACTTCTTCTTCCGGGGCATCGCCAAATACAATCTCGGGGACATCCGGGGAGCCGAAAAGGACTTCGACCGCTCGGTCCGCCTGAATCCCGTCTTCACTAACGGCTACCACTACCGCGCCATCAGCTGCAGCCGTCTGGGCCGCTACGAGGAGGCGTTCCGGGACTTCGACCGCGCCATCGAGCTGCGCCCCGGCTTTATGGGCGTCTATTTCAGCCGGGGCGTGGCCTATTTCCTTTCCCGGCAGTTCGACCGCGCCATAGAGGACTTCGACCGCTACATAAAGAAGAATCCCCGCGACCCCGCCGCCTACCTTAACAGGGGAGCCTCGGAACTCTTCCTCGGGGACACCCTCAAGGCTGTGCGCGACTACGACAAGGCCATAAAGCTGGACCCCTATGAGCCCGAGGGCTATATCCGCCGAGGGCGCATCTACGCGCTGCAAAGCCGCACGGACGACGCCATCCGCGACCTGGACAAGGCCATCGACATAGACAGCACGAACACCTTCGCCTACTTCAACAGGGCCCTTCTCCACTACGAGGCGAAGGACTACAACTCCTCTATGCGCGACCTGAACCGCGTGCTCGCGGACGAGCCGGGGAACGCCCTCACCCTCTACAACAGGAGTCTCATCTACGCGCAGGTGGGGGACTTCGAGAACGCCCTCGATGATATGGACAGGGTGATAAACATAAACCCGAAGAACGTGCTGGCCTATTTTAACCGCGCTTCCTTCTTCGTGCAGATGAGCCGTTGGAGAGATGCCCTGGACGACTACGACAAGGCCATCGAACTCTATCCGGATTTCGCCAAGGCCTATATGAACCGCTCCTACGTGAAGAATATGCTCGGTATGGCGGCCTCTTCCCGGAAAGACTATGACACGGCCAGGCAGAAAATCCGCGAATACGAGGAGAAGAACGCCGCCGCCGAAGGCTCGTTCGCCGATACCACGAAGAAATACAGCTCCCTGCTGGCGCTGGACGCGGACTTCGCGAAAAAAGACTTCGATGACGAGCTCCTGCAGCACCGCGACATCGACATCCGTCTGAAGCCGCTCTACAAATTCAGTATGACCTCCTCCGCGGACGGTACGGGCTACGCCC
>CAVKLO010000020.1:0-11639 GCA_963656985.1 Bulleidia sp.
GGAATGTGCTCGGCGAATTCACGAACCGCAAGAAAGAAGCCATCAGCGACCGTACCGCCTACCTTATGGCCAACCTGATGCAGGGAGTCGTGAACCAGGGGACCGGCTCGCGCCTGCGCTCGGTCTACGGACTCAAGGGGCAGATCGCCGGCAAGACCGGAACCACGAACGACAACTCTGACGGCTGGTTCATAGGCTACACCCCGAGCATCACCGCCGGCGTATGGGTGGGAGCGGAAGACCGCCAGGTGCACTTCCAGTCCCTCGCTCTGGGCAGCGGCTCGAATATGGCCCTGCCGATCTGGGGCATCTGGATGAAAAAGATTCTCGCCGACGGCACTCTGGGCATAAGCGAGAACGACCGCTTCCTGGAGCCTGCCGGAATGGTACTCGACCTGAGCTGCAGCGGCGGGGACGATGATGCGGTGAACAGGAGACAGAAAGAAGAAGAATATTATTTCGAATAGCATAATATGAACACCTACAAGAACATCGCGGTGATCTACGGCAGCGACTCCTCCGAATGGGAAGTCTCCTGCCGCAGCGGCGAGTTTACGGCATCCCGTCTGGACGAGACCCGTTACAACGTCTATGAAATTTTCGCCCGTTTCGGCAGATGGCAGCTCGTGGCCTACAAGAAGCAGGGCGCAATGCAGGTCCCGCTTCCGGAAGGCGCACGTCCCGAGATCGACAAGACCGACTTCTCCGTGACCGTCCTCGGCGAGAAAGTCAAGTTCGACTACGCTTTCATTATGCAGCACGGCCATCCCGGCGAGGACGGACTGCTTCAGGGCTATCTCGAAATGCTCGGAGTACCGTTCAGCAGCTGCGGCGCGTTCGTCTCGGCCATCGCGTTCGACAAGTTCGCCTGCAAGAGCTACATACGCGACGTGGACTTCGTAAAATGCGCCCCGGACATCCTGGTACGCAAGGGTGACGATCTGGAGAAAGTCGCGGCCGATGTCGAGGCGAAGCTCCGCTACCCGGTATTCGTCAAGCCTACGGACGGTGGTTCCAGCTTCGGAGTGACCAAGGTGCACGCAAGTTCGGAGCTGGTCGACGCCGTCAGGTTCTCATTCTCCGAAAGTCCCACCGCCATAATCGAACAGGGCATAACGGGACGCGAGCTCACCTGCGCCGCCTATACGGACTCGGGCGAAGTGAAAAGCCTCCCGGTCATCGAGATAGTCAGCGACAACGACTGGTTCGACTACGATGCGAAGTATAACGGGCACAGCCGGGAACTCTGCCCCGCACCGATCAGCAGAGAGCTCTCTGACGAGGTTCAGCGAACTTCTCAGCTCATCTACAGACGTCTGGGCTGCAAGGGTCTAGTCCGTATGGACTACATCGCATCAGAGGACGGAATCTTCTTCCTGGAAGTAAACACCATACCGGGAATGACGAACGCCTCGCTGGTACCGAAGATGGTCCGCGCGGCGGGTATGGATATGACCGACTTCCTCAACATCATCATCGAGAACTCCTGATGCTCCTTTCCTCCTTCATAAAGGAAAGCACCGCCTCGCTTGAAGCTCTCTACCCCGCTCCCGAAGCCCGCAGCATAATCCTTATGCTCTGCGAGGCCATCCTGCACACGCCAAGCTACCTCCACATCACGGAGCCGGCCTACGCCATCGAAGATGCCGCGCTGCCCGGGCTGCGTGAAGCTCTGTGCAGACTCGAAAAGGGAGAACCCGTCCAGTATGTCATCGGCTACGCCGAATTCTGCTCCCGCCGTTTCAAGGTCAGCCCCGCCGTCCTCATCCCCCGTCCGGAGACGGAGCTGCTCGTAAGGAAAGCCGTGGAGACAGCCTCCCGCATCGCCCGGATGCGCGCCCCCTACGGCAGAAATGCCGAGCCCGTGCGCATACTCGACCTCTGTACAGGCTCCGGCTGCATCGCCTGGTCGCTCGCGCTCGAAGTCCCCGGAGCCCGCGTCATCGCCGCGGACAAGTCGGAAGCCGCTCTTGAGCTGGCCTCCGGCCAATCCTTCAGCAAAGAACTCAAGGAGCTCGGGGCCCTCGCGCCCGTCTTTGCCGCCTGCGACATTCTGGATTCCGGACAGGAACTCGATTTCGGGGAATTCGACCTTATCCTTAGCAATCCTCCCTATGTCCGCGAGAGCGAGAAATGCGCTATGCGGCCCAACGTGCTCGACTATGAGCCTTCTATGGCCCTTTTCGTCCCGGATGAGGATCCGCTGCTGTTCTATCGCGCCATCGCCCGCCTTAGCGTGCGGCTGCTTGCAGAAAACGGAAAATGCCTGACGGAGATAAACGAGGAACTCGGAGAGGAAACCGAGGCGGTTTTCCGCAGCGCCGGCTTCAGCTCGACCTCCATCATCAAAGACCTCAACGATAAAAATCGGATTATTTTCTATTCAAGATAGGCCTTCCACATAGGCAGGAGAGCGATTTCGGGCCGGAAGCAAAGTTTTTTTGCGTCAATGGCAACTTTTCGCTCACTTTGCAGCGTTAGATAATTTAAACACGACTATGGGAAGACTCCATTTTCTCGGGAAACGCTGCAAGGCAGCCACGTTTCTCATCCTGACATTTCTGATTTCCTGTGACCCTTCCGCCCGGGAAGACCCCCGGGACGACTCTCCCGTATCTCTGGGCAATATCGCCCGGATGATGTCGGAACTTCCGCTGGAGAGGGAGCATCTGAGGGAAGTCCATAACGCCGTCTGTTCCTCTTCGGAAAACGGTTACGACGAGGAATACACTATGTCGCAGCTCTTCTCCTCCCCGGGTTCCGGAGTGGGGGAAGATCCGGAAAGCACACGCTCCGGCGAGTGGGACAATCCTCTGAAAGACCTGATTTCCGGCTGGTTCCGGGAAAAGTACGGAACCCCCACACGGGCTGAGGGCGGCTATGGAGCCGAAGATTATCTCTCTATGCTCAGCGGCTCGGATACCCAGATATACTGGCCCTACTCGGAGGAGTGGGACGGGCAGAGCCTGCCGATAATCACTTTCGACCCCGGCTACAAGGCCGAGACCAATGTCGGCTATGAAATCTGCGGAGACGGCATCGTCAGAGAAGTGACGGTCAGCGAAGAATTGGCCGCGATGCGGCCGGTCTGGGTCATAAACAGCAACGACGACCGCGAGTACGAGACTCTGCAGACCTATCAGCGCCGGCGTGCGCAGGGCAGTGCGAACGTCCCCTCGCGTGTCGGAAGCAAAACTCTGTACATCAAGGATTTCACTATGCTCCGGCACTACGACTGCTGGTTCGCCGGAGCCTCGGAATTCTTCATCAAGTGCGGCTCCCTCGAGAATTTCTGCGCCTCCACCGAGGCTGAACTCCGCCTCTACACTCCGCTCATAACCGACTTTATGGTGGTCGTAAAGAGAAAACAGCTGAACCAGCCGGTTCCGGTGGGCACGATTCTGGTCTCGGGAATCACGGACCAGCTGGAAAGGCTGGCCTTTATGGTGACCGAGGACGACGGGGGCAGCAGAACGAGCTGGAAATGTTCAGCAGTAGTGAAGGTCAAGTCGAAAAGTTACGGCTTCGACATCGAACTTCCTTTCAACTCCAGGGACGACATCGTGTGGAGAGGGTCTCTGGCGATGGACTTTTTCGAGGGTAAGGAGGAGGTCAGCGGCACTTTCAGCGGCGTGAAGATCGGATTTCAGATAAAGTGACGGCGCGGCCGGAGGGTCAGTTTTTTCAGAATCACCAAGGCTTTTTTCATCACCGAATGCAGGAATTAAGAAACATGAAAAGAATAAGCTGCTTCAGATTTGTCTTTTATTTTCGAGTATAGATTTCTTTTTGAAGAAGGAGTGTACCGGGGTACACGACTGATGAGAAAAGGAATATAGACCGAAAAGAAAGAAAAAAGATGATGCAGGTTATTCTTTGAAGGTTTCTAATTACCTTTGGGGAAATTGATTTCTTTTATGGAGAACGTTTACTTTACCAGAGTGGAGCAGCTGCGCCGCCTGATGGCGGAAAGGGGCTGGGATGCAGTGATAATCACAGGTTCTGACCCTCACAGTAGCGAGTATCCGGCACTGCGCTGGAAACAGGTGGAATGGCTTTCGGGCTTTACAGGAGAGGCCGGGGACGTGGTGGTCACTGCGGATCACGCAGGCCTGTGGACGGACACCCGCTATTTCATTCAGGCCAATGCCCAGCTTGCGGGCAGCGGAATAATCCTCCACAAGACCAGAGTACCGGAGCAGATACTCATCCCGCAGTGGCTCGCCCTCCACGCTTTCCCTTCAGAGAAGGAGCGCATCGTCATAGCCGTGGACGGACTCTGCCAGAGAGTGAGCGCCATAAAGGAACTGGAAGCGGCGATGGGTTCGGCTGGGCGGAGCGCAGCGGCGGAGAACGACGAGAGCAGCTACAGGATAGTCAGCGTCCCCGACCTTCTGGAGCCTCTCTGGAAAGACCGTCCGGCCATTCCTTCCACTCCGGTGATGAGCCTGAGCGAAAGCACCGTGGGCGAACGACGCGCCTCCAAGCTCGCAAGGCTCAGGGAGTTCACCCGCGCCAAGGGGTGCGACGCCATCCTTCTGACCGCTCTCGATGAAATAGCCTGGACTCTGAACGTCCGGGGTTCTGACATAGAATACAACCCTCTGGTGATCTCCTACCTTCTGGTCTCTGCCGAAGGCGCACAGTGGTTCGTCCGCAAGGAGGACGGTGCTGCGGATGCCGGTTCGCTGGAAGTGTTCGCAAACCTCGAGGCCGAGGGGATACAGGTTTTGCCCTACGACGACATCTCCATAGTCCTCGCCGGCGGATATGATGTCCCGGGACGACTTTTCGTGGACCCTTCCACACTGAACCATAATCTCTATTCCATACTCGAAGCCACCTTTACTGACGGACGGCTTGTGGAGGGAGACTCCCCTGTGGGCCTGTACAAGGCTGTGAAGAACAGCGTGGAGATAAACGGTATGCGCGAGTGCCATATCCGGGACGGAGTGGCGATGGAGAAATTCCTTTACTGGCTGGAAACATCCGTAAGGGAAGGCACAGTCCCCGTGAATGAACGCGGCGCCGCCATCAGGCTCGGAGAGTTCCGCGCCGAGATAGAAGACTATCAGGGCGACAGCTTCGAGACCATCTCGGCCTACGGCAGAAGCGGGGCGCTGCCGCACTATGTCACCCCTCAGAGAGACGCACCCGTGCTCGAGGCGCACGGACTGTATCTCGTGGACAGCGGCGGACAGTATCTGAGCGGGACTACGGACATCACCCGGACCGTCCCCCTCGGACCCTGCACTATGCTTGAGAAAGAAGACTACACCTTGGTGCTGAAAGGACATATAGACCTCGCTATGGCAGTATTCCCGAAAGGCACTGCCGGCTGTCAGATAGACGCGCTCGCCCGGGAGCCGCTCTGGCGGACGCACCGGTCCTTCGGGCACGGAACGGGACACGGTGTGGGCTTCTTCCTGGGGGTACACGAAGGACCGCAGGACATAAGGCAGAATTTCAACAAAGTGCCTCTGGAAGCGGGGATGATCACTTCGGACGAGCCGGGAATCTATCGTGAGGGGCTGCACGGCGTGCGGCACGAGAATCTTCTGCTCTGCGTGGAGGACGGAGAGAGCGAGTTCGGCAGCTTCCTTGCCTTCGAGACTCTGACTCTCTGTCATTTCGACACATCCGCAGTGATAATCGACCTGCTGACGGAAGACGAGAAAGTCTGGCTGAACGCCTATAACGCCCGTGTATTCGAGACCCTCTCCCCTATGCTGCCTGAGGAAGCGGCGAAGTGGCTGGAGGTGAAATGCAGAGCCATAAAGTAGCGGATGGTCTATATCCACGTGCCTTTCTGCAGAAGTTTCTGCATCTACTGCGACTTCTACTCCGAAATCTGCTCCGCTAAGGACGCGGACGCTGATATCGCCGCCTGGGAGGAGGAAATCTGCGCTGAAATCAGCGCACGGACGGAGGAGATCCGGGACGGCATAGCCTGCGGCTCGCCGGACACCCTCTATCTGGGAGGCGGGACACCTTCCCTGCTGCCGCTGAAGACGATAGAGCGCATACTGCGTGCGCTTCCCCAGGGCTGCGGGAAGGACGAGTTCACCGTGGAAGTGAATCCAGACGACGTGGTGCGGGGCGGAAGCGGATATGTGCGCGGTCTGAAAAAGCTTGGCGTGAACCGCGTGAGTATGGGCGTGCAGTCCTTCGACGACGGGATGCTCCGCCTGATGCGGCGCCGCCACGACAGCGCCGCCGCGCTGAAGGCCTACGGGATATTACGGGAAGCCGGTATGGAGAATCTCAGCATCGACCTTATGTTCGGCATCCCCGGACTCCGGAAGGAAGTCTGGCGGGACAGCATCAGAAAGGCCATAGCCCTGGGTCCCGAACACATATCCGCCTATCAGCTTATGGTCGAGGAGGGGAGCGGGCTTGCGCAGCTGATATCTGAGGGGAAAGTGAACGAAACCCCCGATGAGGACTGTCTGGAGCAGTACCTGATGCTCTGTGCAGCTCTTTCGGAGGCGGGCTACGAACACTACGAAATCTCGAACTGGGCGCGTGCTGCCCACAGAGCGCGGCACAACTTCGCTTATTGGCAGCGACTGCCATACGTGGGAATCGGTCCCGGAGCACACTCGCTGCGGCGCACTCAGTCCGCAGGAGGCGAAATGACGGAAATCCGCAGCCGGAACGAAGAGAAGCTTCGAGGCTATGCGCGGGAAGAAGAGATTCTGGACGGGAGACAGCGCAGGGAGGAGCGCATTATGCTCGCGCTGCGCACTTCGGACGGCATCGAGGCATCCTTTCTTGCGGACTGCCCGGCCGCTGGAGAAATGCTCAGAGACGGGTCACTGGTCCGATGCGGAGAAAGGCTGCGCATCCCCGAGGAGAAGTTCTTCGTTTCGGACAGCATAATTTCGGAACTGTTTTAGAGAATCCTCCACAACTGAAAAAGATTCCCGAGTATGATGCCGCTTATTATTCCAAGATTACTAAATTTGTGGACTAACCCATAGAATAAGAATATGTTTGAAAGTAATGTTTACGCAGGGCGCCGCAGCGGACTCATCCGCAGGATGAAAGAAAAAGGCGCAGAAGGTATAGTCATCTTCATAGGCAACGCGGAGACGGCTGCCCAGTATCGCGACAATTGCTATAAATTCCGCCAAGAAAGCAACTGGCTCTATTACTTCGGGATAGACGCTCCGATGTATGCGGCCTCACTGGACCTGGACAGCGGTGAGGAGTGCATCTACGCGGATGATGTGGAAATCGATGACATCATCTGGAACGGCCCGTCTCCATCCGTAAGGGAGGTGGCCGAAAGCGTAGGAGTGAAGTGCTCGAAAAAATATGCGGCACTGGACGAAACCGTCAGGGCGGCATTGGCCGCAGGCCGCAGAGTACACTGGCTGCCGGTATCCCGCTGGTTCAACGCCTCCCGGCTCGCGTCTCTGCTCGGCGGCTCGCCCGAGCAGTTCTTCTCGGAGGGCAAACGCGGCTGTCCGGGGGCTTCGCGCGAGATGGTGGAGAGCGTGGTGAGTATGCGTCTTGTCAAGGAAGAGAGGGAAATCGCGGAGATCGAAAAGGCCTGCCGGATAGGTTACGAGATGCACACCACGGCACGCAAAGGCGTAAAAATCGGCAAGATAGAGCAGGAGATCGTCGGAGCGATGGAGGCTTGTACGCTCGCGAAGGGCTGGGGAATTTCCTTCGCCACGATTCTGACTCAGCACGGCGAAGTCTTCCACTGCCACAGCCACGAAAACCCTATAATTCCCGGCAAACTCCTGGTAGTGGATGCCGGCGCGGAGGCCCATTCGCACTACGCCTCGGATTTCACCCGCACCTATCCGACCGGCGGGCGTTATACGCAGAAGCAGAGAGAAATCTACAGCATAGTATATGACTGCAACGACTATGCGTTCAGCATCACCCGTCCGGGCGTAACGTACCGCGAGGTGCATCTGGCCACCGCGGCGCGGATGCTTGAAGGCCTCAAGGCGCTCGGCCTCGTGCGGGGAGATGTGCAGGAGATGGTCGCCGCAGGTGTCCCGGGTCTCTTTATGCCTCACGGACTCGGCCATAATATGGGTCTGGATGTCCACGATATGGAAGATCTCGGCGAGGACATCGTGGGCTACGACGCCGACCAGAAAAGAAGCGGACAGCTCGGTCTGGGCAGCCTCAGAATGGCCCGCCGACTGGTCCCGGGAAATGTCATCACCGACGAGCCGGGAATCTACTTCATCCCGGCGCTGATAGAGCTGTGGCGCAAGGAGGGCATCTGCAGGGAGTTCATAAACTTCGAGCTCCTGAAGAAAGAGTACTTTGATTTCGGCGGGATACGGCTTGAGGACGATGTGCTCGTCACTGAGGACGGCGCACGCAGACTCTGTCCTGAACGGCTCCCGATTTCACCGGACGAGGTGGAAGCGGCTATGGCTGCGGAATAAAGCGAAGACTATATGACAGCACTGGCCATATTGGCGGTAATCGCCGGAGTTCTCGGAATACTGGGAAGCGTGCTGCCGGCGCTCCCGGGACCGCCTCTGAGCTGGGTGGGCCTGCTTCTGGCCTTTCTGGCGGGAGGGACGAACGCTGCGGGAGAGACTATGGGCACGGCCTTTCTGCTGGTCTGGCTGGGGGTCACCGTTGCAGTCACCGTGCTCGACTACTTCATCCCGCTCCTCTTTATGAAGTTTACGGGAGGAAGCAGGGAGGCGAACCGGGGAGCGATTGCCGGTCTTATCGTGGGAATGGTGTTTCCTCCCGTGGGCATACTGCTCGGGACTCTGCTCGGGGCATTTCTCGCGGACTTCCTCGTGGCCGGCAGAGGAGCCCGGGAGTCGCTGCGCTCCTCCATCGGAGTCTTTCTGGGCTTCATCTTCGGCACGGGGCTGAAACTGACGGCTGCCGGCATAATGTTCTACTATATCATCGTGTACCTGTAAAAGAATGGATTTACTGAAAGGCAAGACAGCACTGATAACAGGGGCTGCAAGAGGTATCGGCAAGGCCATAGCTCTGAAATACGCATCGGAAGGCGCGAATGTCGCCTTCACGGACCTGGTCATAAACGATGGCGCACAGCGGACTCTCTCCGAAATCGAGGCACACGGCGTGAAGGCTAAGGCCTACGCCGCGGATGCCAGCTCTTTCGGAGAGACCGAAAAAGTCGTGGCGCAGGTTCTCGCCGAGTTCGGCAGGATCGACATTCTGGTGAACAATGCCGGCATCACTAAGGACGCCCTGATGCTCCGGATGAGCGAAGAGCAGTGGGACGCGGTCATAAACGTGAATCTCAAGTCGGCGTTCAATTTCATCCACGCCCTCGTCCCGATAATGTCACGTCAGAGGGGCGGAAGCATCATCTCCCTGTCCTCGGTGGTAGGCATTACCGGCAATCCGGGCCAGAGCAACTACGCCGCTTCGAAGGCGGGACTCATCGGCCTGACCAAATCCGTCGCCAAGGAGATGGGGCCGCGCGGCATCAGAGCGAACTGCATCGCTCCCGGATTCATCATTTCCGAGATGACGGAAGCCCTGCCTGAGGATGTCCGCGAGAACTGGGTGAAAAACATTCCGCTCCGGCGCGGGGGGACTCCCGAAGACGTGGCCAATGTAGCCCTCTTCCTGGCAAGCGACCTCGCAGGCTATGTGAGCGGACAGGTTCTGAACTGCTGCGGCGCGATGTACTGCTGATTCCGGGACGGATGATTCTTTCACATATCAGCCTTCGGGACATCGGGACGGCTCTGCTGGACCCGATGCTCCCGAGGAGGTGCGTCGTCTGCGGACGCGCTCTGCTGCTCAAAGAACAGTACATCTGCACGGCCTGTCTTGCGGGACTCCCCGAGACTTTCTTCTGGCTTCTGCCGCACAACCCTATGGCGGACAGATTCAACGCAATGATACAGAAAGACTTGCCCGAGGGCTCCACGGAGCCTTACAGCTACGGCGTCTCGCTTTTCTTCTATCGCGGAGAGTCGCTCTACCGCCTCATCACCCCTCATCTCAAATACGGTCACGGCATCAGCTCGGGACGTTTCTTCGCGAAGCTTCTCGCGGAGAGGATTTCGGAGGCCGGGCATTTCGGGGACATAGACTGGGTGGTCCCCGTGCCCCTGCATTGGACGAGGCGGGTGCGCCGAGGCTATAACCAGGCGGAGGTTATCGCTCGCACGCTCGCGGAAGAACTCGGGGCGCAGCTGCACTCCCGTGTGCTTCTGCGCAGCCGGCATACGCGCAGTCAGACGCATCTTTCCGTGACGGACAAGCTGACGAATGTCGCCGGAGCGTTCCGCGTGCGCCCCGGCTACGCTCCCGGAGCGGCCCCGAGGCATATTCTGCTGGTGGACGATGTGTTCACGACCGGGGCCACGATGAATGCGTGCCGCAATGCTCTGCGCGAGCGTTTCGGTCCGGAGGTCCGCATTTCCGCCGCTACGCTGGCGTTCGTGGATACTTAGGATTCCGGCTTCTTTTCCAGGACGAGGATGATTACCGAGAAGAGAATCAGCGCGATACCTGTGGCGAGGCTTGCCGTGAAGCTCTCGCTGAAGACCGTCAGGCCTATGACGACGGCCGTGGTAGGTTCCAAAGCGCCGAGTACGGCGGTGGGTGTGGAGCCGATGATGCGTACCGCGACACCGAGCGCAACGAGCGAGAGTACGGTCGGCACTATGGCGAGCATCCACGCGAGAAGCCAGCTTCGGGCGGTCGGCAGCCACATCAGATGGCGTTCGGGAGCTGAAAATGAGAAGAGCACGAGAAATATGGCCCCGACGAGCAGGACGTAGAAACTCAGTTTCATCGAGGACATATCCAGCCGGTGTACCACAGAGCGGTGCAGGGTCGGCGAGAAATAATTCGTGAGGCGGGAATGATGGCCGGCGTTGCGCTCATCCGAGGCGCGGTTCGCGAGGATGATGTAGAACGCGTAGCTCAGCGATGAGACGAGGACCAGCAGCACTCCCACGGTGCTGAGGACCGTCTGCCCGTCGCCCCGGTACAGGAGCACGACTCCCACCAGGGACAGCAGGATGGAGATGACGGTGCGCTTGGTGAGCTTCTCGCCGTAGAGCAGAGCCATCAGCGCCGCGACCATCACCGGGTATATGAAAAGAAGAGTGCACGCCACGCCGCTGTCCATATAGAGAAAACTGCAGTAGAGCGTAGTGGACGAAATCACGAAGAGCAGACCCAGAGTCACGAGAGTCACCGCCTCGGAGCCGTTCACGCGGAAAGACTCGCAAGGCATCCGGGCGCAGTCCGACCGCTCCGGCCTAAGCTTCCGCAGCAGAATCTTCACTCCCATAATGGCGGCTATCAGGATAACCGCCAATGCGTATCTGTAAAAGAGTACCGACTCCACGTTCACGCCGTCATCATAAAGGTATTTCGCTCCCAGAGGATTGACCCCGTAGCTTACCGCCGCGAGGATGCCGAAAAAATAGCCCTTGGCTTTGCGTTCTTTTCCACGTACCATTTCACCGTTTCCGAAAAACGGCGCAAATATAGACAATAAAACAGAAAAAGGAGCGACCGGAGGGGGTTGGGGAGTTCCCTCCCAGATGAATGGAGGCCCCTGGGACTACAAAGCAAAAGAGGAACTGCTGTCAGCAGTTCCTCTTTTGCTTTGTGGTCCCAGTAGGGCATGATCCTACGAC